>NZ_JBEYSL010000803.1:0-1830 GCF_040642735.1 Micromonospora sp. NPDC047753
CGCTCGCCGCCGGCCCGGTGCGGATGGACATCGAACGGCACGTGGTGACAGTCGACGGCGGGGCCGTGCAGCTGCCGCTGAAGGAATTCGAGTTGCTGGAGCTGCTGCTGCGCAACGCGGGCCGGGTGCTCACCCGGGGCCAGCTCATCGACCGGGTCTGGGGCGCCGACTACGTCGGTGACACCAAGACGCTCGACGTGCACGTCAAGCGGCTGCGCTCCAAGATCGAACCGGAGCCGTCCGCGCCGCGCTTCATCGTCACGGTGCGGGGTCTGGGCTACAAGTTCGAGCCGTGATCGGCGTACGCGAAGGGGGTCTGCGCTCGACGCAGGCCCCCTTCGGGCTGTTTCCGCTCGCTCAGCGGACGACCTTGATGTTGAAGTTGGCGGTGTCGAGTCGACCGTAGAGCCGCAACCAGAGCGGCAGCAGCATCTCGGTGCCCCGCGCGGTGGAGAGGTCGCCGAGGTCGATCACGTCGGTGTGGCCGAAGCTGACGAGCAGTCCGGTGACGATCCGCTTGGCCTCCGTGTCGTCGCCGGAGACGAAGACACTGTGCGCACCTTCGGCGAGCTGATGCGGGTGCACCATCAGCTCGGCGGTCACCGTGTTGAGGGATTTGACCACCCTGGTCTGTGGAAACTCGCGCTGGATGCGTTCGGCGAGGGAGTCGGTGTTGAGCACCGACAGGGTGGGTGGAAAACCCGCACCGAAGTCGAGCGGGTTGGCGATGTCGAGCAGAACCTTGCCGGCCAGGTTCGGTGCGCCGGCCGCGGCCAGTGCCGGGAGCGAGCCGTTGCCGTTTGTGGCGTTCACGACCAGCTCGGCGCCGCTTGCGGCTTCGGCGAGGGTCGCCAGGCCGACCTCGGGATGCTGCGCCGCCCAGTGGGCGTGGTCGCCGGCCCGGACGGCCGCGACGTCGCGGGTGCCGATGGTCACCTGGTGACCCAGCTCCGCCGTGCGGGCGGCGATGGCTCGACCGACCGAGCCGGTGCCGAGAACTGCGATGCGCATGTCGATCGATCCTCCGTCGGGACATCGAATCGGCTCATGCCGATCCTAAGGAGGCTAACAGACAGGTCTGTCTATCGCAGCCCTCTGTCGAGTCGCAGAGGTGTCGGCGTGCAGCCCTCACTGGACGCCCGGAGGGGCGGCAGTGCGGGTGGCAGTCCTTTGGAGCTGATGTCACAGACGAGTCATCCGCCGTCGCCGGCCGGTGTCTTCCGCTGATGTCACAAGCGATTCAGCTCCAAAGCGCCCGGACCCACGTCCCGCCCCTCGTCTGCGAGGCCATCGCGAGGCCGTCGCGAGGCCGTCGTGCCATAGTCGCGCGGCCCTCGCGGGGGCGCCGAAGCCGAGGGCACTGCCTCCGTAGACGAAGCCGTCTATAGGATCAGGGCTGTCATCAGCAGAACGAGGGAGCACCGATGCCCGCGCCCCGCACTCCGGCCGGCTCGGCCAGGGACCGGATCCTGGACACCGCGTTCCGGCTCTTCTACGCGCACGGGCCGCGCGGCGTGGGGGTGGACACGGTGATCGCCGAGTCGGGCGTGGCCAAGGCGACGCTCTACAAGCACTTCCCGCGCAAGGACGACCTCGTGCTGGCGTACCTCGATCGGGTCGACCAGGCGTGGTTCGGCGCGTTGCGGTCCGCGGCCCGGGATGCCGGCGACGAACCACGCGACCAGCTGGTTGGGATGTTCGACGCGCTGACCGGCGCCTGTCGCCGGGAGGGCTACCACGGCTGCGCGTTCATCAACACCGCAGCCGAGTCGTCCGCCGCTGGGCCGGTGCACGCCCGGACGGTCGAGCACAAGACCGTGGTCCGTGCCT
>NZ_JBEYSL010000804.1:0-1828 GCF_040642735.1 Micromonospora sp. NPDC047753
CGGGGTTCTGCACGGTCAGGTCCGCCGGCCGGGGCAGCGAGTTCTTCAGGTGGCTACCCGGGATGACCTTGGTGGCGCCGCGGCCGGTCTCGGAGAGGTCCGACAGCACGTACGCGACCTTCAGCGAGAACATCGGCCGAGGCAGGTTCGGGTCCATCGTCTCCGGGTCGGAGTTCTGCCGGTACCCGTCCTGGTGCCAACCCCAGTACGGCTTCTCCGGCTCGGCGGCCGGCGGGGTGACGTCCAGGTGGTTGTGGTGGGTGTAGATGTTCCAGCCGGCCAGCCCCCACATGTACGGGAAGGCGATCGGGTGGGTCAGCAGCTCACCGAAGAGCTCGTCGCGCTCCAGGAAGCCCAGCAGGTGCAGGGTGCCGTCCTTCTTGGTGGTGCCCTTGGCCTGCTCCTCCGCGTAGACGCGGTCGACAGCCGCCTCCAGCGCCGCCCGGTGGTCCTCCGTCAGGACGTTGCGCAGCAGGAGGAAGCCCTGCTCGTGGAACTCCTTGCGGTCAGTGTCGCTGATCGGTTCGTAACCGGTCCGGTCGCCGTAATCGAACACCGCGTCGTACCCCTCCCCATGAGGTGAAACCTTTTCTGGCACAGGCCGCCGATCGTAACGCGGCGGTCCAGGCCTCGGGGAGGGCGTGGTGCGGGATTGGGCCACGGCGGGACCCCACGCAGCGAGAGAAACGCACAGAGTGAGATCTGCGTGATCAATAGTGCGATTCAGTGCGGATTGCCCGATTGTGCGGTGACTGCCGGTTAAGAGATCCGGGTCGGTCAACCCTCGTTGAACACCTCGGCGACCACCTGACCGGCGGGGTTCTGGCGGCCGTCCACCCGGCCCCACGAGCCGCCGCGAGCGGTCCACTCCAGGTCGCCGAAGCGGACCCGCTTCACGCCGTGGTCCTGGGCGTGCGAGACCAGCCAGTGTGCGTACCGCCAGCCGTCGCGCTGGTCGCCCGGAGTCACCGCCAACCCGGTCTGGTCCGTCGGGTCGGTGCCCTTGAGCCCCCAGTCCAGCACCAGGTTGCGGGTCAGTTGCGCGGCCGCGGCCGCACCGTGCATCGCCGGGGTGCGCCCCACGGTGCAGGCGACCGCGCCGCTGGCGTCGCCGAGCAGGGCCCGGCTGAGCACCTCGGAGTCGTCCGCCCACTTCTGGTACGCCTCGGGGAACGCCGAGCGCTGCACCCGCTGGGCGGCGTCGGTGACGCGCATCTTCTCCCAGCCGCGCACCTTCTTGAGGGCCGCGTAGAACCGGTTCGCCGCGTACCGCGGGTCGCGGATCTGCGCCGGGGTGCCCCAGCCCTGGCTCGGCCGCTGCTGGAACAGGCCGACCGAGTCGCGGTCGCCGTCGGCGAGGTTGCGCAGACCGGACTCCTGGTACGCGGTGGCGAGCGCGACCACGACGGCCCGCTCGGGCATTCCGCGCTTCGCGCCGATCGCCGCGATGGTCGCCGCGTTGGCCATCTGGTCGGCGTCCAGCGCGACACGTCCGTCGGCCTGCACCGTGCACTTGCGTGCCACCAGCGGCAACCTGAGGTTGTCGCCGACCTGTCGTACGACGAGCCAGATCGCGATCACGGCGACGAGGATGAGCACCACTCCACCCGCCACGGTTGCCCGAGTTCGCACCCACACCCCCAGATCGACAGTCCGACAAGCGTACGTCCCCGCAGGCCCCTTCCGGGTCGTCCGAGCGGTTCGGGCCCGGCCTGGACGACTCCGACCGGTTCGGGGCCGGCTCCGCTGCCGCGTACCGGTTGGCGACGTTCCCGCTCCGGTCGCGATCTCACCTGCCACGGCCCTCCGACACGCAGGGCTGTCGTCG
>NZ_JBEYSL010000805.1:0-1806 GCF_040642735.1 Micromonospora sp. NPDC047753
CCGGCCCGCAGCGCCGCGAACAGGTAGTCGTCGCGGTCGAAGGTGGTGAGGATCAGCACCGCCGGCGCCCCGGGGCCGTCGGCGACGATCTGCCGGGTGGCCTCCAGGCCGTCCATCCCGGGCATCTCCACATCCATCAGTACGACGTCGGGGCGGGTGGCTCGGGTCATGGTGACGGCCCGTTCGCCGTCGGCGGCCTCACCGACCACCTCGATGTCGTCCTCCACCTCCAGGATGACCCGGAAGCCGGTACGGACGAGGTGCTGGTCGTCGGCGAGCAGCACCCGCACCGTCGGCCCGGCGTCACGCGCCTGCTGGCCTGCCGCGCTCATGCCGACGGCTCCGCGCCGGCTGCCGCCTGCTGCCTGTCGCTCGGCTCCCGCTGTGGGCCCATCGGTCGGTCCGGCGACGCCGCCAGGGGGAAGCGGGCGCGTACCCGCCAGCCGCCGCCGGCCCGTGGCCCGGCCTCCAGGTCGCCGTCGTGGGCGGTGACCCGTTCGCGCATGCCGATCAGGCCCAGTCCGTCGGTGTCGGCCCGCCCGCCGCCCCGCCCGTCGTCGGTCACGTCGACCTCCACCTCCCGGGCCAGGTACCGGACCCGCACGTCGAGCAGGGCCGCCTCGGCGTGCTTCAAAGTGTTGGTCACCGCCTCCTGCGTCACCCGGTAAGCCGTCTGGGAGACCGATTCGGGCAACGCGACAGGGTCGCCGTACACCCCGAGGGTGGCCGTCAGCCCGGCGGCCCGAGCCCGCTCGACCAGCTCGTCGATCCGTTCGACGCCGCCGGCCGGCGGCGTCGCGGCGTCGGTGCCGGTGGAGGTCCGCAGCACGCCGAGCATCCGACGCAGCTCGTCGACGGCGGTGCGGGCGCTCTGTTCGATGGCGGTCAGCGCGGTGCGGGCCTTGCCCGGGTCGCGGTCGAACACCCGGCGGCAGGCGGATGCCTGCACGCCCATCACCGACACGTGGTGGGCGACCACGTCGTGCAGCTCGCGGGCGATCCGGACCCGTTCGCCGAGCACCGCCCGCTCCCGGGCCTCGGCCTGCGACCGGCGCAGGTCCTCGGCCTGGGCGCGCAGCTCGTGCTCGCGGCGCGCGGCCACCCACGCGGTCTCGCCGAAGAAGTACCCGAAACCGAAGACCAGTACGTTGAGCAGCACGCCGGTGACCATCGCGGCGAGCACCGGTGGCACCGGTCCGACCGCGTCGGCGAAGGCATCCGCCGGGATGTGGTCGATCATCACCGCGTAGTAGACACCGAGCCAGGCGAACATCGTGGCGATCACGCCGATCCGCAGCCGGCGGGACAGTTGGCGGTCCTGCCCCCACGCGCCGACGGTGTAGAGGGCGCAGAACAGGGCCCACGAGGAGAACTGGGTCTCCGGGGCCGAGCGGGCCTGGGCGGCGATGAACGCCACCGCGACGACCAGCAGGGTCGCGGTCGGCCGGCGTCGTCGCCAGATCAGCGGGAGGGTCACCGCGACGGTCCAGAACAGCTGCTCAGGCCCGGACGGCGGTGGGCCCAGGAGGAACGCGCCGGTGCTGCGGGCCAGGGTCAGACTGACCAACGCCAGTCCGGTCATCCCCAGGCCGATCCAGAGGTCGTTTCGGCGCTGTTCCGCCGTCGGGCCCGGACGACGCCATTCCTCTCGCGGTGCCACGCTCATCCGGGAACGATGCCATGCCGTCCACCAGGCCCGTCGACCGGGCGGCCGCCTCACCGGCCCTGTTGGAGAACTCGCCGGTGCTCCAGCGCACCCTGGCCGTCCGCGACACCTACCTGGAGCCGCTGCACCATCTCCAGGTG
>NZ_JBEYSL010000806.1:0-1797 GCF_040642735.1 Micromonospora sp. NPDC047753
GTCCTGGCCCAGCGTGAATACTCGACCCGGCCGGTCCGACACGAATACCTGCTCACCGACAAAGGCCGGGAGCTGTGCGATCTGCTGCTCGTCATCGCTAATTCCGACCTGAGCCCGAAATCCGAGCTCCCGCTGCGATTCACAGCGTAAATCGTAGGGCACCCAGAGCTTCGAGTTTACCTCGCGCCAAAAGGCGAACCCGTCTTCAACCGGGACCTCGCTGGTGCTGACTACGTCCATGACTCACCTTCGCACTGTCGCTGCAGGGGTCAGATCACGATAGCTTGGCGTCGATATAGCGGCGTTGCGAGGATATGGCGCGGGTCAGGCATTGAGGGCTTTTCATCGTGATGGGCCTGGTCACGATGGGTGGCAGGCAGCGTGTGTCGACATAGGACGAGGCTCCCGGTAAGACAGCAGTCGACCAAGGTCCGATGCCCCAACCGGGAGCCTCGCTGTGCTGTCTTACCCGTCTGCGGTCGCGCTGTCCAGCCGCACTCTGAACCACCTGGCCGACCTCATCCGCGCCGAACGCGCCCGCCGCCGCGACCGGTGGCGACGACCATGTCGAACCCCTCGCCGCCGGTGTGCCTTTCGACGTATTCCTCAACCTTGCTCGTGGTGTAGTCGATCGGCACGGCGCCCAGGCTCTCGATCACCCGCATGCTCGTCGGCCCACCCGTGGCGTATGCCTCGGCGCCGCGCGCCTGGGCAAGCTGCACGCCCACGTATCCCACAGCGCCGACACCGCCGTGCACAGGACCTTCTGCCCGGCGCGGACTCCGGCCCGGTCGACCAGCCCCTCCCAAGAGGTGACCGCCGCCAAGGGCAACACGGCGGCCTCCCGCATCGAGAGTGCGTTCGGCTTGCGGGCCAGCAGCCGGGCGTCCACGGCGGCGTACTCGGCCAGCGAGCCCTGGAGACTTCACGTGGACGCTATCCGACCAGATCGACGGCGGGGCAGGTTCCTCGGACCGCGACGTCGCCGCGACGGGCGCACCGCGCACGGGTCAGTCGTCTTCGGCACCGTCGAGCAGCGCGCGCCGCAGCGCCAAACGGTGCTCGCGGCGGATCTCCGCTTCCCGGTACCGCCGCCGGTCACCGTCGGTCTCCGGTAGCAGCGGCGGCACCGTACGAGGCTGGCCGTCGTCGTCGATAGCGACCATGACCAGGTGGGCGGTGGCCACGTCGGTGGGCGGCACCGCCCGGTCCCACCGGTCGGCGGTCACCTTGACGGCGACCTCCATCGAGCTGCGGCCGGCCCAGGTGATCCGGGCGTCGACGTGCACGACGTCGCCGACCCGCACCGCGCGCAGGAACGCGGTCTCGTCGATCGCGGCGGTGACCGCCGGCCCATCCGAGTGCCGGGCGGTGACCACCCCGGCCACCGAGTCGATGAGGTTGAGGATCCGGCCGCCGTGCACCGTACCCATCAGGTTCGTGTGGTGCTGGTCCATGATCTGCGACAGGGTCAGGTGCGACGCCGACGGCGCCCGGCCGGCGATCGTGGTGGTGTCGTGCACAGCGGTAGTCCGTCCCTCGGGAAACCACACCGCCGGAACACGGGCACACGCTGACGAGGACACACCGGCGCACGCCGCCCCGGCACGTCACCCGCTCAGCCCACCCGCGAGGCCGACGGCAGCGCACACGGTCGTGTACGCGGCGCCGGCAGGTCTTCGGACTCGCGGGCCCGACCGGCTCCACGCCGGTCCCCTACTGGCCGTCGCTTCCCAGGCCACTGGCCCAGTGCTGATGACGGCGGTCGTTCCCACTCACCGCTGCGGGGCAGCCCCG
>NZ_JBEYSL010000807.1:0-1777 GCF_040642735.1 Micromonospora sp. NPDC047753
CCCAAGATCTGCGCAACATCCCCGATGTTGCTGCCTCCGACACGCCGGAGACAGCAACATCCCTGATCCTGCGCAGATCTTGACGACGAACACCGCTTTTCGGAGATCGGAACCCCGGCCTCGGCGCCCCAGGCCACCAAGATCGCACTCGAACCAGGATGTAGCGGCCACGGAACGCCGGGAAGCCACTAGAACCAGGATGTTGCGCGATCTTGCCGGCCGCAGCACGGACGCGCGGACGCGCGGACGCGCGGCAGCCGGACGCACGTGCGCGCGGCGCGGGCGGCCGTTCGGGAGTTGCTTGTTGTGTGAGTGGTTAGGCGTTGCGGGCCAGGTGAGTGGTGATCGCGGTGGCGAGTCGCTCGGGGGCGCCGTCCGCGTACCCGATGAAGAGCGACGGCTCGGTCAGCTCCAGCTCGACCAGGACCGGCTCGCCGTCCGGGCCGGGGATCAGGTCGACCCGGGCGTAGAGCAGCTGTCGGGTGCCGCCGGGCACCGTCGCGAGGGTCTGCTCGGCCACCGCCAACTGCTCGGGGCGAGCGGTGCGGACGGTGATCTCTTCGGCCTTGTACAGCCCGTCCGGACCGAGGTCCGGCCCGGACAGCATCGGACCCTTGCGGATCGCGTGGCTGAACGCGAGCCCTTCGGGACCGGCCAGGAAGAGCAGGGCCGTCTCGCCTTCGGTGTCGACGGCCCGCAGGTACGGCTGGACCATGGTGACCCGGCCGGCCTCGGAGAGTCGGCGAACGTGTGCGGCGGCAAGGTCGCGGTGCTCCGGGTCGGACAGGTCGTACCGGCCGGTGTCCTGACTGCCGGCGCTGACGGCGGGTTTGAGCACGTACTCGCCGGTCTCGGCGGGCGGCTGCCAGCTCTCCCCCGGCATGATCCAGGCTGTCGGCACGGTTGGCACGCCGGCGGCGCTCAGCTCGGCGAGGTAGCGCTTGTCGGTGTTCCAGCGGACCACGTCGGCCGGGTTGACGAGTGTCGGCACGGTCGACGCCCAGGACACGAACTCGTCGCGGCGCAGCGCGTAGTCCCAGGGTGAGCGGAGCACGACCAGGTCGTAGGACGACCAGTCGACGTCGGGGTCGTCCCAGACGACGGCCTGGACGGCGACGCCACGGGTGGCGAGCGGGGCGAGGACCAGCCGGTCGTCCGGGTCGAGGTCGGCCAGGTCGGAGCAGGTGACGAGAGCGACCCGGGGTTCCCCCCGGGTCGACTGGTGATATGTGGTCAATTCAGGTGTCTGTTCACCGGGCCATCGTGCGCCGGGCCATCGACCGCCAGAGGTCGTTGCTCGGACGCATCTGGTCCATCAGTTCACGCTCCCAGGCGTTCTCGACGGCGACTCCCGCCTTGGCGCACGCCTCCCGGGCGGTGACGGTGTCGTCGGCGAACTGGTCGCCCCACTCACCGTCGGCACCGACCAGGACGATTCGCGCGCCGCGCTTGCCGACGTACTCGATGACCGCCTTCGCGCCGCCGTGTTCTGCGGCGAACGCCTTGAGACCCGCAACCAGGCCTTGGGGCGCCTGCTCGCCGGCGGTCTGCTCAGCGGTCAGCGTCGTATCGGAACCATCTGCCATGACGCGAAGCCTAAGCAGACTTGCACCCCGTCGGGCGAGAACCATGAACCTTTTGTGATGCCAATTACCTACAGGTTTAAGGACGACCACAGGTTTGCTGTCCGTTTATTTACCGACTTTTACGCCCAAAGCACGCAGGCAAATCGCCTTCGAACCCTCCCAGGTTGAGCCGATCCGACTCATGTAGAAAG
>NZ_JBEYSL010000808.1:0-1776 GCF_040642735.1 Micromonospora sp. NPDC047753
AGCGCCTCAACGCGCCCGGTCCGACCGCTGACCTGGTGGCCCGATGCCCAGCGGCACGCCGTCGTGCTCGGCCCGCCGGACGTGGTACGGCCCGGCGATCAGCGAGAAGAAGTACGTGGCCGGGGCGTGCCCGGCCAGGTCCTCGATGAGCTGGGCCACCGACGGCCCGGCCAGCCGCAGGTAACGGTGGCGGCCCTGCCGCTCCTCGACGAGCAGCCCACCGCGGACGAGTCGGGTGAGGTGGTCGCTGGCCGTCGACGGGGCGACGCCGGCGCGCCGGGCCAGCTCACCGGCGGTCCATGCCCGCCCGTCGAGCAGCGCCAGGCACATCCCGGCGCGGGTGCCGTCGGCCAGCAGGGCCGCCAGCTCGGCCATCCCCCGACCGTCGGTGCCAACGCTCATCGCCCCAGTGTAGGAAGCAGGCGCCGAGCCGGTGAACAACGACCCGGGGGCCTCCGTCACGTGGACGAAGGCCCCCAAGCTGGTGGTGCCGAGGCTCAGGACTTCGGCGTCGGGATCAGGTGTGCGGTGAAGCTGACCGCCGACGGGCTGGCCTTCGCTGCCGCCATCCCACCGGGGGCGGCGAACCGCCGGTCCAGCGCGATGGTGGTGTTGTTCCGGTTGCGGTAGACCACCACGAAGCCGGTTCCGCCGGAGTTCTGGATCGGCGCGATGGTGGGATCGGTGGCGGCGGTGGCGGCGGTCGGGTCGCTCGGGTTCTCGTACAGGCGCAGCCACTCACCAAAGGTGCTGGAGCCCTGCTCGGTCTCGTACACCCGGTACATCTCGTTGTCGGCACCCCGGGCGACGACAACGATCCGCCCCAGGGCCGGGTCGAGGATCGCGGCTGGGGAACCGGCGGCGGTGAACGTGCCCACCGTCTGCCAGGTCGCCGGCCAGGCCCCACCCAGTTCCTGCTTCTTCATGATCAGCGAACCGTCGGCGGCACGGGCCACCACGGCGGTCCGGTAGCCCTGGTTGATGAAGGCGGCTGGCACACCGGTCACGTTTCCGCCGAGGTCGACCCACGCACTGAGGGTGCCGTCGGTGGAGTAGAGCGCGGTCTTGATGGTGCCGGTCATGGTGGTGGCGACCAGTCGGACACCGGCGTCGACCTTCACCAGAGTGACGCCGCCGGTGAGGTCGACGTCACCGAGGCTCTTCCACGACGCACCCGTCCCGGTCTGTCGGTAGTGCCAGAGGCGACCATCGACGTCCACGGCGAAGATCACGCTGGTGCCGTCGGCGAGGGTGACCGAGGCAGGCCGGCCCACCATGGTGCCGCCGAGGTTCCCGGTCGTCGCCCAGGTCGCCGCGTTCGCCGCCGTCTGGGCACCGGTCCACACGGTGCCGGTGGTGTGCAGGGCGCTGATCTGCACCTGCTTGGTGCCACTCTGCACATTCAAGGCGGGCTGCCCGGTGAACGCCTCCGCACCGAACTGGGGAATGTGCTGGACGCTGCTGAAATCGTCCGGGTTCTGCTGGTGGACGACCCGCACCTGCCCGGTGTTGTCGGTGTGCGCGTAGACGATGACCCCGAGCGAGCTGCCGTCGCTCGGCTCCCCCTGCAAGGCCGTCGAGCGGGAGAAGGACTCCGTCGGCAGGAACGGCATCGGGTCGGCGTACCAGCCCTGCAGGTCGACCACGATGTGCACGGTCCCGCTGCTGGCGTTCCTGATTTGGACCTTCCCCTCGGTGCCCAGCTTGGTCACCACGATGCTGGACCGGGCGACGTGCGCGGCGGGGAAGTTCGTCGTCGAGGCAACGTTCAAGGCG
>NZ_JBEYSL010000809.1:0-1773 GCF_040642735.1 Micromonospora sp. NPDC047753
GCGTTTGCGCTCGGACCACGGGTTGCCGTCCGGGTCGGCGGAGGCACGGTTGTAGAGGATGCGCCGGTTCGCCGGCCACGCCCAACCCCACTCGGGTGCCACAAGGGACTGCTCCGAGCCGGGTTTGCGGCGGGCCGCCTGGTTGACGCCGTCGGCGTACACCCCGGTGTAGATCCAGCAACCGCCGAGGGTGGAGCCGTCGTCCTTCATCTCGGTGAACGACGCCAGCGGCCGGCCGGTGGCCACGTCGTACCCGTTGATCTCGCGCAGCACCGCCTCGGCGCTCGGCTCCGCGTACGGGCCGTGCGTGGGGTAGTCCCAGGCCAGGTCGAGCAGCGCACGGTCGCGCGGCTTCGTCGACGTCGCCAGTCGTTCCCGGATGACGCGACCGAGGTGGTAGAAGAACCAGAGTTCCGAGCGGGCGTCGCCTGGCGGTTCGACGGCCTTCTCCCGCCACTGCAACAGCCGTTGGGTCTGGGTGAAGGTGCCCTCCTTCTCCACGTGGGAGGCGGCCGGTAGGAAGAACACCTCGGTGCGGCACTCCTCAGGGGTGATCTCGCCGGTTTCGAGCTCCGGCGCGTTCTTCCAGAACGTGGCGCTCTCGATCTCGAACAGGTCGCGGACCACGAGCCAGTCGAGGTTGGCCATGCCGAGACGCTGCGCCCGGCCGTGCGCCGAACCGACCGCCGGGTTCTGCCCGAGCAGGAAATAGCCCTTGATCTTGCCGTCGATCATGTCGAGCACCTGCTGGTAGGTGCCGTGGTCGCCGGTCATCCGCGGCATGTACCCGTAGCAGTAGTCGTTGTCGGCGGTGGCCGCCTCACCCCAGTACGCCTTCAGCAGGTTGACGCCGTAGGTGCGGGCGTTGCCCCAGAAGCCCTTCTGCCCGGGGTGCGCGATGCTGTCCACCCACTTGTCCAGGGTCGGGTGGTCGGCGTGGTGGGGCATCGGCAGGTAACCGGGCAACAGGTTGAACAACGTCGGGATGTCGGTGGAGCCCTGAATGCTGGCGTGCCCGCGCAGCGCCATGACCCCACCACCCGGGCGGCCCACGTTGCCCAGCAGGAGTTGGATGATCGCGCCGGTGCGGATGTACTGCACGCCGACGCTGTGCTGCGTCCAGCCCACCGAGTAGACGAGCATGCCGGTCCGGTCCCGGCCGGAGTTCTCCGTCCACGCCTGGGCCAGTTCGAGGAACTTCTCCTGCGGGATGCCGCAGACCCGTTCCACCATCTCCGGGGTGTAGCGGGCGAAGTGTCGCTTGAGGATCTGGTAGACGCAGCGCGGGTGCTGCAACGTCTCGTCACGTTCGGTCTCGCCGCCGACGGGCGCGCCGTGCGACTCGTTCTCCAGCCCGGCCGCCGTCTCCCGCTGCGTCTCGCTGTCGCGGGTCGTCTGGTCCTGCGGGTGGCCCTCGTACCGCCAACTGGCCTGGTCGTAGGTGGCGTTGTCGTCGTTGAAGCCGGAGAAGAGGCCGTGCATGTCCTCGGTGTCGGCGTACTCCTCGGTCACGATCGTCGCGGCGTTGGTGTAGGCGACGACGTACTCCCGGAAGTCCAACTCGTTGTCGAGGATGTAGCGCACCACACCGCCGAGCAGCGCGATGTCGGTGCCCGCCCGGATCGGCAGGTACGAGTCAGCCAGCGCGCTGGTACGGGTGAACCGCGGGTCGACGTGGAAGACCTTCGCCCCCCGACGCTTGGCCTCCATCACCCACTGGAAACCCACCGGGTGCGCTTCGGCCATGTTCGAACCCTGGATGACGATGACGTC
>NZ_JBEYSL010000810.1:0-1762 GCF_040642735.1 Micromonospora sp. NPDC047753
GATCGCCACGCAGCCGAGCGGTGGGGTCGGCACTGTCACCCCGGCCGGCAGGACGACGTCGACCCGGCCGGCGGCGTCCACGGCCCCGGTGTTCACCCGGGGCCCCCGCCGTCACCTCAGCTGCCGCCGAGTGCCGCCTTGGCGTTCTTGTCGAAGTTCTGCAGGATGGTCTTCGGGTCGCCGTTGGCCAGCCCCTGCAGGCCGGTGTCGAGGTCCTTGAGGACGCTGTCCATCTTCGGGGCGTTCACCGGGCCCTGGGCGTACGCGGCGCCGTCGATGAACACCTTGTCGGCCGGGAACGCGGCGGTGTACTGGTCGCCCGCCGACTGGCGGGACGGCATGACACCGAACGCCTTGGCGAAGGTCATCTGCTGCTCGCCGCTCGTCATCGCCTCGACGAACTTGATCGCCTGGTCCTTGTACTTGCTCTTCGCGGCGATGCCCCAGCACTGGGTGAAGGAGAGCGTGCCCTGCCCCTTGGGGCCGGCCGGCAGCGCCACGACCTTGTACTTCACGTTCGGGAAGTCGTTCTGCAGAGCACCCTTGATCCAGTTGCCCTCGATGGTCATCACGGCCTTGCCCTTGCCGAACGCCTCACCGGACCAGCCGGCGTCGAGCTGCTTCGGGTACTTGGCCAGCCCGGTGCTGAGCATGGTCTTGACGTACTGGAGGGCGGCCAGGTTTTCCGGGGTGTCGGCGGTGGGCTGCTTGCCGTCCTTGCTGGTCAGCCAGCCACCGTTCTGCACCATGAAGGCGCCGATCCGGTCCCGGGTGTCACCGATGGCGAGCGGGACCTGCCCCTTCGCCTTGATCTTCTGGGCGACCGCGGTGAGCTGGTCCCAGGTCGTCGGCACGTCGGCGTCGGCCAGCCCGGCCCGGGTCCACAGGTCGGTGTTGATCTGGAGGGCCAGGGTCGAGAAGTCCTTGGGCGCGCAGTAGAGCTTGCCGTCGTACGTGAAGGCGGTGCGCAGGCTCTCGTAGAAGTCGCCCGGGTTGCTGACCTTGTCGCCGTACGGCTCGAGGGCGCCGACGCTCGCGTAGTTGGCGAACTGGGCCGCGTCCACGTAGAAGACGTCCGGCGGGGTGCCGCCGGCGAGAGCCTGACCGAGCTGCTGGGTGAGGTCCTGCGCCGGGGTGACAGTCGCGGTGTTGCCGGAGCTGCCGGCCCACTTCGCGGCGGCGTCCTGCACCGCCTTGGTCTCGGCCTCGCCGGACGAGCCGATCAGGATCTGCAGGCTGGCCGGCCCGCTGGACTGGGCGGTGTCGCCGGAGGAGTCGTCGAAGCCGCTGCCGCAGGCGGCGGAGCCGAGGAGGGCGACGGCGGCGAGGCCGGCCACCGCTGCCCGGGTGATTGTTCGGGGTGCCATGGTTTCTCCTGGTGGGGGGTGTGGGACTACGCGGTGTGCCGCAGCGCCAGCGACGGCTGGAGCAGCACGGGGGTAGGGGTCTCGTGGTCGCCGTCGAGGACCCCGGTGAGCAGGTCCACGCAGCGGGCGGCGGCGTCGCCGAGCGGTTGGCTGACGCTCGTCAGCCCGACCGCGGCGGCCACCGGCGTGTCGTCGAAGCCGATCACCGACACCTGCGGGTCGACGCCGCGGATCGCCTGGAGGGCACCGAGAGCGAGTGAGTCGCTGGCGCAGACCACGGCGCTCGGCGCCACGGCGACGAGCAGGTCACGCATCAGCCGCTCCCCCTCGGCGATGCCGTCCTCGGTCTCCCGGTGCAGCCCGGTCGGGTCGACGCCGGCTGCGCGCAGCGCGTC
>NZ_JBEYSL010000811.1:0-1741 GCF_040642735.1 Micromonospora sp. NPDC047753
GCCTGACCACCTGGGAGGCCACGGCTACACCGACTCAGCTCGGCTGACCGACCGGCTCGGTGAGGCCCTGGCCACCGAGGGACCTGCATGGTCGAGCGCACCCACCTCGGCGGCCGACACCTCGAAGCGGCGCAGGGCCGCCACGATCGGCCGTACATATGATCTCTTGGCTTTGAGCGACCTGGAGTCGCCCGGCAGCAGCAGGTCGAAGACCGCGGTTCCGGTGAACATCGCCCCGGACGATACCGCCAACCCGCCCCGCATGATCAAGGGGTTTACGCCGAGTGGCGTAAACCCCTTGATCAGCGTGTCACTGCCGGATCAGGCGCGAACCTTCTCCCGCATCTCGAAGGTCTCGATGACGTCGCCGACCTGGACGTTGTTGTAACCACCCAGGGTCAGACCGCACTCGAAGCCCTCGCGGACCTCGGTGGCGTCGTCCTTGAACCGCTTGAGCGAGGTGATCGTGAGGTTGTCCGCCACGACCGTCCCGTCCCGAAGCAGTCGAGCCTTCGCGTTGCGTCGGATGATGCCCGACCGGACGATGCAACCGGAGATGTTGCCGATCTTGGACGAGCGGAAGACATCGCGGATCTCCGCGCTGCCCAGCTCGGCCTCCTCGTACTCCGGCTTGAGCAGGCCCTTGAGCGCTGCCTCGATCTCCTCGATGGCCTGGTAGATGACGGTGTAGTACCGGATCTCCACGCCCTCGCGGTCGGCCATCTCACGGACCTTGTTCGAGGCCCGCACGTTGAAGCCGATGATCGTGACCGGCTCGGACGAGGCGCTCGCGAGCATGACGTTGCTCTCGGTGATCGCGCCGACGCCCCGGTCGAGGACCTTGAGCTGGACCTCCTCGGGGATGTCGAGGTTGAACAGCGCGTCCTCCAGGGCCTCCACCGAACCGGAGACATCGCCCTTGAGGATGAGGTTGAGCGAGGTCTTCTCGCCCTCCTTGAGCTGCTCCATGAGCGTCTCAAGAGTGGCCCGGCCACGAGAGTTGGCGAAGGACGCCGCCCGCCGCCGTGCCTGCCGCTGCTCGGCGATCTGCCGCACCGTGCGGTCGTCCGCCGCGGCGAGGAACGTGTCACCCGCACCGGGCGGCGCGGTCAGACCCAGAACCATCACCGGACGCGCCGGACCAGCCTCGGAGAGCTGGTTGCCGTTCTCGTCGAGCATGGCCCGGACCCGGCCGTGCGCCCCACCGGCGACGATCGAGTCGCCCGCCCGCAGGGTGCCCTTCTGCACCAGCACCGTCGCCACCGCACCGCGGCCCTTGTCCAGGTGGGCCTCGATGGCCACACCCTGCGCCGGCCCGTCGATCGGAGCGGTCAGCTCCAGCGACGCGTCGGCGGTCAGCAGGACGGCCTCGAGCAGTTCCTCGATGCCGATGCCCGGCTTGGCTGCCACGTTGACGAACATGGTCTCGCCGCCGTACTCCTCAGCGACCAGGCCGTACTCGGTCAGCTGCTGGCGGACCTTGTCCGGGTTGGCGTCCGGCTTGTCGACCTTGTTGACCGCGACCACGATCGGCACGTCGGCCGCCTTGGCGTGGTTCAACGCCTCGATGGTCTGCGGCATCACGCCGTCGTCGGCCGCGACGACCAGGATCACGATGTCCGTGACCTGGGCACCACGGGCACGCATGGCGGTGAACGCCTCGTGACCCGGGGTGTCGATGAACGTGACCGCCCGGTCCTCGCCCTCGTGCGGGACGTGGACCTGGTACGCACCGATGTGC
>NZ_JBEYSL010000812.1:0-1718 GCF_040642735.1 Micromonospora sp. NPDC047753
GCCGAAGCGCTCACGTCGGCGGTGCACGACATCGTCGACCGGCACGAAACCCTGCGTACGTCGTTCGACCCGCACACCTACTCGGTGCCGCTTCAACTCGTGCACGCCCAGGCCCCCGTCGACGTACGGATCCTGCGCCTGGATGAGGAGCGGGCCGAGGCGCACCTGCGCGGCTACGTCGAGGCCGAGCGGGCCCGACCGTTCGACGCCGAGCACCCCGCCCCGCTGCTGCGGGTCAGCGCTCACGTCGGCACCGACGGCGGATGGTGGCTCACCGTGGCGATCAGCCACCTGGTGACAGGTGGCTGGGACCTCAACGCCCTGCTGGCCGAGCTGCTCAGCTGCTACGAGCGGCGGTGCGTGGGCATGACGCCGGAGGCGCCGGAACCGACCGCGGTCCGGTACGCCGACTTCGTCGCCGGCGAGCGCGCCGCGCTGGCCTCGGCGGCCGACGAGGCGTACTGGCGGGAGATCACTTCCGAGTACGCCAGGTTCGTTCCGCCGTCGGGCTGGGGCGAGGCGTCCGCGACTCCCGGGACGATGCTGCGGCACCGGATCAGCTACCAGGACCTCGACCCACGGATCCGCGCCCTGGCCTCGACGCTCGAGGTGTCACCCAAGGCTGTTCTGCACGCGGCTCATTTGAAGGTGATGAGTCAGTTGACGGGGGAGCGGCGTTTTTACACGGGGTTGGTGTGTGATGCGCGGCCGGAGGTGCGGGGTGCGGAGCGTGTGCATGGGATGTACATCAATGTGTTGCCGTTTGGTCATGAGCGGGGTGGGGGTTCGTGGGGTGATCTGGTGCGGTCGGTGTTCGACGGTGAGGTGGAGTTGTGGCCGCATCGGCGTTTCCCGTTGCCGGCGGTGCGCAGGCTGACGGGTGTCGACACGCACCCGATCGACGTCGTCTTTGACTACACCGAATTCCGGCGTGCCAACACCGACAGCGAGGAGCAGGTCGGCTTCGAAGCCGTCGCCGGTGAAGGTGGCACCGAGTTCGCCCTCCAGGTCACCGCGGCCAGCGGATTCCTCGACCTCGTCGCCGATGGGCGGGTGTTTGGTGCGGCGGGTTTGGTGCGGTTGGCGGGGATGTTCCGGGTGGTGTTGGAGTCGATGGTGGCGGATCCGGGTGGGGATTCGCGGGTGGTGTGTGTGCCGGCTGGTGAGGCGGGGTGGTTGTCGCGGGTGGGTGTGGGGCCGGTGGTGCCGGTGGAGGGTGTGGCGTATTCGGCCTTTGCGGCGCGGGTGGGTGTGCGCGGCGATGCGGTTGCGATTGGTGATGGTGGGGTGTCGTTGTCGTATTCGGAGTTGAATGCGGCGGCGAACAGGTTGGCTCGGTATTTGCGGTCCGTGGGTGTGGGTGCCGAGGTGTTGGTGGGTGTGTGTCTGCATCGTTCGGTGGAGCAGGTTGTGGCGATGTTGGCGGTGCACAAGGCCGGTGGTGTGTATGTGCCGTTGGATCCGGGTTATCCGGTTGAGCGTTTGGGTGTGATGGTTGCCGATGCGGGGGCGTCGGTGGTGGTGACGTCGTCTGGGTTGGTGGCGGGGTTGCCGGGGTTGGCGGCTGAGGTGGTGTTGGTTGATCGGCCGGGGTTGTGGGCGGGTGAGTCTGGTGCGGATGTGCCGGTGGTGGTGGGGCCGGAGAATGCGTGTTATGTGATCTTCACGTCGGGGTCGACGGGTCGGCCGAAGGGCGCGGTCGTCACCCACGCCGGCCT
>NZ_JBEYSL010000813.1:0-1702 GCF_040642735.1 Micromonospora sp. NPDC047753
GCGAAGGCGGCTCAGGTGGCGAGCACCACCTGAAGCTCCTGGCGACGACGCTCGGCCAGGTCGGCGAGGAGGGCGCGGAGAGCATGTCGAGCACGGCGTGCAGCGCCGAGTCGGGCAGCTCGGCGAAGGGCGCCCCACTCCATGGTGCTGATTCGGGTGCGGGCAAAGAGGTTCGATCCTTTTGCGGGGCCGCCGGGGGCGACAACCACATCCTTGGCGAAGAAATCGAGGTCCTCGACGGCAGGGGAGGCGAAGGAGGGGATGGCGGAGGCGGCGAGGAGCGCGCCTACGACCCCGAACCCGGCAAGGCAGCGCCGGGCGAGTTGCTTGGGCATTACCGCTTCCTCCGTGGGATTGATCAGTGGAACCCGCGGAGCCTATGAGGCCGTTGGGGCTGGTGCCGCCCCACTCGGGCGCCAGCGACGGATATGAGCCGAACGGACGGTCGGCATCGTCGTATGGTCGTGTTCCGTCTACAGTGGATGGCCGGCTGAGCACACTGACGGTGCGGTCATCTACCGGTGGATGCGCGCGCGGCCCCGTCCTGCCAGCGGTAGAGATCGCGCAGCAGAGAAATCTCGGCGCCGTGATGGATCAGCTCCCTGTTGACGTGCAGGACGATCCCCTCCATGGGAAACCGCTCAGGACCGACAGTCGGCGGATTCTCCAGGTCGGCATCCGACAGCTCGCGTACGCCGGCGTTCCATGTCCCGTACATCTCGTCGAGCTGTTTCAGCGCCTCGTCAGCGGTCCCCGCGTAGGCGAACGTCTGGGAGTCGACGTCCTGGCCGCCGAAGTGCCATCCGACCCGGTAGCCCAGGCAGGAGACGATGACGTGCGCCAGCCGCCAGGCAATCGTGGTCACCGGCGCCGGCACCGGGTCGGGGACCGCGAGGTCCATCGTCCATGCCCCCGCACCCGCCGGCATCGATGCGACAGACGTGCCACGTGGGCGGATGCTCCAGCAGCCAGGCACCGGCTCCCAGAAGTACTCCTCATCGGCGAGACCGTGCAGCCGAGGACGCAGGTTCTTGTGCCAGTGCCGGTCCAGCTGGTCCGCGATTCGCTCGCTCCTTGTCATTTCCGCACGCTACCTACAGCAGAGGCCCGGCTGTGTCCCGTGCCGCGTTCATCGAACTGTTGGCGTCGCCAGAGAGTCGCAGCCGTCTTTTCTTCTGAGGTTCCGCAGTGTCGGCGGCGGCCACGTCCGGCCGAATCCTGCCACCGCACCGAAGGTGCTCACCGAGGTGGTGGCCGGCTGCTCTCCGCCGTTGCTCAGCCGTCGCCGGGGCGCACCAGCCCGCTCTCGTACGCGATAACCACAAGCTGGGCGCGGTCGCGGGCGTTCAGTTTGTGCAGCAGGCGACTCACGTACGTGCGAGCGGTGTCCGGGCTGAGATGCAGGGCCGCCCCGATTTCCACATTTGACCGTCCGGTGCCGACCTGTGCCAGGACGTCGCGTTCGCGCCCGGTGAGCCCGATCAGCCGGGCCGGGTCCGCGACGGGGGAGCGGGCGGCCGCGGCGATCACCCGCCGGGTCACCGCCGGTGACAGCAGCGCGTCCCCGCCGGCCACCACACGGACGGCGTCCCGCAGGGCGTCGGGCGGGGTGTCCTTGAGGAGGAAGCCGGCGGCGCCGGCGCGGATGGCCTCGACGCTGCGCACCATGTGGAAGCTGGAGGCGCTGCGCAAGAGCCTCGNT
>NZ_JBEYSL010000814.1:0-1697 GCF_040642735.1 Micromonospora sp. NPDC047753
GTCGCGACGTACGAACTGAGCCACGGGTGGCTGCGTGTCGCCCCGGCTCGCATCGGCAAGCAGGCATTCCTCGGCAACTCAGGTATGGCCGCGCCTGGGCGTTCGGTGCCCAAGCGCGGGCTTGTCGGCGTGTTGTCGTCGGCGCCGTCCAAGGCGAAGAAGGGCTCGTCGTGGCTCGGTGCGCCGCCGATGCCGCTGCGCCGGACCGCGGAGGCGGCCGACACCAGCCGCACCTTCGACCCGCCGTTCCGGCTGAAGCTGGCCCGGGCTGCGATCGAGCTGTGCCGGATCGTTCCGGTGATGTGCGCCGGCGCCCTGGCCGTCGGCGTCCTGGCCGCACTCGCGCTCGTGTGGCGATCTGGCGGATGGTGGGCGGCCGCGCTCACCGCCGGGCCGGTGCTGCTGGGCGCGGCGATCGTCGCCGCCGCCATCGCGACGGCCGCGAAGTGGCTGCTGGTGGGGCGGTTCCGGGTCACCGAGCGCGCGCTGTGGACCTCCTTCGTGTGGCGCAACGAGCTCGCGGACACGTTCGTCGAGGTTCTTGCCGCGCCGTGGCTGGTCCGTTTCGCGACCGGCACGCCACTGCTGACGGCGTGGCTGCGCACCCTCGGCGCGAAGATCGGCCGGGGCGTCTGGCTGGAGACCTACTGGCTGCCCGAGTACGACCTGGTGCGACTCGCCGACGGCGCGACGGTGAACCGCGGTTGTGTGGTGCAGACCCACCTGTTCCATGATCGTGTGATGAGCATGGACGAGGTGACACTGGGCGCGGGTGCCGCGCTGGGCCCGCACGGCATCGTTCTGCCGGGCGCGAGCATCGGCGCGCGGACCACTGTCGGGCCCGGTTCGCTGGTGACCCGCGGCGACGCCGTGCCCAGCGACAGCCGGTGGTGGGGTAACCCGATCACCACCTGGCCAATGCCGGCATCTCGGCCGTCATGAATCCGAAGGCGTCGACACCGCACGGTGCCACGCCCGGCGCTGACCGCTCCGGGGACTCGTACCTGCCCGAGCACGGCAACGGCGGCTACCGGGTGCTGCACTACGACCTCGACCTCGACTACCGGGTCGCGTCGAACCGTCTCGGTGGCCGGGCGGACATCACCGCGGTGGCCGTGCAGTCGCTGTCGCGGTTCACCCTCGATCTCGGTCGCCTGAGAGTTCAGGACGTCCGGGTGGACGGGCGTCCGGCGAAGTACGTGCACCGGCCGGGCAAACTGCAGATCAAACCCGAGCGGCCCATCGGCGCCGAGGACACCTTCCGGGTGGAGATCCGGTACGCGGGAAAGCCGGTGCCCATCTCCGGCCGTTGGGGCGAACTCGGGTGGGAGGAACTCACCGACGGGGTGCTCGTCGCCAGCCAGCCGAACGGATCGCCGTCCTGGTTCCCCTGCGATGATCAGCCCAGCGCCAAGGCCACCTTCCGGGTCGCGGTCACGTCCGCCTCCCCCTACACCGTGGTGGTGACCGGTGATCCCGTGCTCCAGCGGCGGGGCGCGAGCGGCACGACCTGGGTGTACGAGCGGCGCGAGCCGACGTCGCCGTACCTGATGAGCGTTCAGATCGGACGCTACGAGGTGGTGGATCTGGCTGTCGGTGGGGTGGTGCAGCGCGCGGCGATCCCACCGGCGCTGCGGAGGAATGTCGACCACGACTTCGGCCGACACGGCGAGATCATGTCGACGCTGCAGCGGCTC
>NZ_JBEYSL010000815.1:0-1692 GCF_040642735.1 Micromonospora sp. NPDC047753
CTCCTCGTGCCGCAGCCGCGAGTAGTGCTCCATCTCGCGGCGGATGATGCCGCCCTTGGGGTGGAAGACCGCCAGGCCGGAGCCGATCTCGTCGGGGAAGCTGAACAGGTCGAGGTCCGCGCCGAGCTTGCGGTGGTCGCGCCGGGCGGCCTCCTCCAACAGCTTCAGGTACGCCTTGAGCTCGTCGCGGGTCGGCCACGCGGTGCCGTACACCCGCTGCAGTTGGGGGTTCTTCTCCGACCCCCGCCAGTACGCGGCGGCGGAGCGCATCAGCTTGAACGCGCCGATCAGTCGGGTGGTCGGCAGGTGCGGGCCCCGGCACAGGTCCGACCAGCAGACCTTGTCCTCCTTGGCGTCGAGGTTGTCGTAGATGGTCAGCTCGCCGCCGCCCACCTCCATCACCTCGTCGGTGTCCAGGCCCTCGCCCTTGACCTCGATCAACTCCAGCTTGAACGGCTCGTCGGCCAGCTCGGAGCGCGCCTCGTCCAGGCTGCCGAAGCGGCGGCGACGGAACCGCTGCCCGGACTTGATGATCTCCTGCATGCGCTTCTCGAGCTTGCTGAGGTCATCGGGCTGGAACGGCTTGTCGACGTCGAAGTCGTAGTAGAAGCCGTTCTCGATGGGCGGGCCGATGCCCAGCTTGGCCTCGGGGAAGATGTCCTGCACGGCCTGGGCGAGGACGTGCGCGGTGGAGTGGCGCAGCACGTTGAGCCCGTCGGGCGAATCCAGGGTGACCGGCTCGACGACGGTTTCCTCGGCCGGCGCCCAGTCCAGGTCGCGCAGCTGGCCCTGCGGGTCGCGGACCACGACGATCGCCTTGGGACCGTTCGCGGGCAGTCCGGCCGCGGCCACCGCGTCGGCCGCCGTGGTCCCGGCGGCGACGACGACGGGGTCGGCCACGGCGGGGGTACGGGGTGCGGACACGGTGACTCCTCCAAGTGGTACGAAACGGTGCCGATCCTCGGCTCCTGCCGATGCTATCGGTCGCCCCGCCCCCGACCGGGAAGGGCACCTCCTTACCGCCGACGTTGAACCTTTCGCGCCTCGCAGCCGAACTAGAAGGTGTGGCCGGAAACCGGAACCGGCCACGCCGACACGGATGGGGGCACGACATGGCGAGCACGTACGGCGGTGGCCGTCGGCGGCGGATCGTGGCGGCGACCGCGGTGACCGCCGCTGGGCTGCTGCTCTGGCCTGGCACGGCGTACGCGGCAGACGTGACGACCACCCCGACCGAGGCCCGGCAGGGCGAGGCGGTACGGCTGGAGTTCAGCGTTCCGGAGGAGCGGGCCGGCACGAGGACCAAGCAGATCGAGGTACGGCTGCCGGCCGACGCGCCGATCGCCGAGGTCTACCCCATGTCGGTGGACGGCTGGGCGCCCCGGCTCAGCTCCCGCACCCTGGACAAGCCGCTGCCCGGCATCCACTCCTCCGGGGTGAGCACTGTGACGACCGCGGTGACCTGGGTCCGGGTCGGTGCGAGCGACCCGGGGCCGGCTCGGTTGGCGCTCTCCATGGGGCCGATGCCGCAGGCCGAGCGGCTCACCTTCGAGGTCGTCCAGACGTACGCCGATGGCACTGTGGTCCGGTGGGCGGACGCCACCGGTCCGCACCGGGCCCCGGCGCTGACCCTGCTGCCGGCGGCGCCCGGCGCGGCGGGTCCGGCCGCGCACGGCGGCGGTCACGGCGGCC
>NZ_JBEYSL010000816.1:0-1687 GCF_040642735.1 Micromonospora sp. NPDC047753
CGGCGCGGCCCCGGATCCGGCCGGGACGGCCCTCCCAGCCCCGGATCCGGCCGGGACCCTCGGCCCGGATGCTGCGGGCGACGGGTTGACCAGCGGGCTGGGCCTGGAGGTCGGCGGTGCCGGCACGACCCCGATGGAGGCCGGCCCGACGGAGTTCCTTCGGCGGGTGGAACAGCGTGCCGGGGTCGACCCGGCCACCGCCAGGGCCGGAACCGGGGCCGTCTTCGCCACGTTGCGCACGGCGATGACGGTAGGGGAATTCCAAGCGATGGTGGCGCGACTGCCGCGCGACGGCGGTCTCTGACCCGGCCCGGTCGCGGGTCACCTCGCCGGCCGCCAGGTGACTCATGCCTCGGGCACGTCCTCGGGCTCGGTGACCCAGGCGGAGAAGACCGGCACCCCGTGCCACGGCCCCCTCGTTCCGTCGGCCCTGCTGTCGGTGGCGACGGCCACCACCGCGTACGGGTGGCCGAAGCGCAACTCGGCGGTGCGGGCCACACCCTCCGGCGGCATGCTGGTAATTCCGGCCATGCCGGTCACCGCCGCCGCCTCGAAGCCGTACCTGTCGAACCGGGCCACCGCCGTCTGCCGTGCCTTGAAGTCCTCCACCGGCAGCGCCAGCGCCGTCGCGAGCGTGGTCACCGCGGCGAGGAAACCGAGTGCCGGGGCCGTCAGGTCGTGGTCGTTCCGAGCGGACCAGCAGGGGAGGACAGCGTTGTGCCGCTCTTCGCGGCCGTCGCGGGCCCAGGTGTGTACCCGCTCCTCGGTCAGCGTCCAGAGCGGAGTCTCGCCGAGCGGCAGGTCGAACAGTGAGCGGCCGCCCGCCGGTGGGACGTTGTCGGCCGCCCCGGCGCTGAGGTCGTACGCGATGGCCAGCACCTCGGCCGGTGGCACCTGCGGCGCGGCGGCCACCGAGAGGACGACCAGCCCCGCGCCGTCGGTCGTCTGAGCGGGCGCGGCGTGCACGATCACGTCACCGGCCCGCGCGGTGGACACGATGGCGCAGCGGTGGCCCTCGCTCGGGCTGCGCAGTGCCCGCCGTAGTTGGCCGGCCCACGGGCTGTTGGCGCCGAGCGCGCGTGCGTCGGCGACGTCGAACGGGGTCGCCCAGGACACCCGGGTGGCCAACGCGCTGGCCAGGATGAACACCACCTCCGAGAGGGACACCTCATCCGACTCGAACTTCAGGGGAAACGTCTCGATCAGGCCGAGGGTGTGCTCGCGCGCCCAGGCGTTCAACCCGGCCTGATCGGGCAGTGCGCCGACCTCGGTCGTGCGGGGCAGCGCGGCCCGCCACGCCGCCGGTCCGTCGTCGCCCTGCCCCGCTGTGTGCCAGAGCGCGGTGGCGGACCCGACCAGCGGGTGCGGCGCGTCCAACAGTGTTCGGGCCACCTCGGCCGCGCTCGGCAGGTCGGTGCCCAGCGCCTGGGCCAGCTTCGCGGCGGCTCCGTCCGCTACGGCCGGATCAGTGTCGGCCGTCGTGGCGGTGACCGCGAGTAGCAGCCAGGCGCCGAGCGGGGAGGCGACGTGGTGCCTGTCGCCGACCGTCGCGTGCAGTCGCGCGGCGTACGCGGACAACGGGCCGTGCAGATCGCTCCTCATTCCCACACTCTGCCCGCCGACCCGGCTCACGACCACAGTTCGAACGGCTCGTCGATCTCCGTGCCGGCGAGAAAGGGGGTGATCA
>NZ_JBEYSL010000817.1:0-1680 GCF_040642735.1 Micromonospora sp. NPDC047753
AGCGGTGCATTAAACCGGCCCGGCGGATTCGAGCTTCCGGTCGGCCCGCAGCAGCTCCACCGGCAGGGTCACCAGTTCGTCCAGGCCTCCTCGGGTCCGGGCACGCCGCGCACCTGCACCGGAGCCACCCCTCATGATCCACTCACCTCCTCGTCCCGCATTCGATGACGCTGACTAGCGGAAGGCCAACCCGTTAGTGATTACGGCCGGGAAGGAGTTCCGCCACGCCGTCGGAGATGCCCTCGCCCACGGGCACGCCCGCGTCGACCAGATCCTCTTCGGCGCTGATGAACCCGCCCTGCTCACGGTGATCGGATACGACGGAACCACTTACCAGTTGACTTACGACTACAGCCGGGCACGGACGTGGGTCAGCTGAAGAGCCCAGTGAGTGCCGACGACAGCGGCCGCGATGCCGCTGGCGGGAGGGGCCGTGATGCCCGCCGGTGATCCACCAGCCGCCACGCTACGTCCAGCAGATGGTCCGATCGAGCGGACGCTTCTCGCGCCACAACTCACGCTCGCCAACTCGCCGGACCAGATATCAAGGATCCCCAACTATCCAGATAGGCTAGCCACATGGAGCGGGTTCGAGCCGGTAGTGTCGGTTACTTCTCCCCCCTAGGCACCCTTCCTCATGACCCCACAACGGATCGACCGGGTCACATTAGATGGGTTGAGGAAGAGGGCTTGTTCCGCATCGACACCCTCCTCGAAAACCGCAATGAAGTACGGGCTACTGAAAGTAGCCCCGTTCCGCACACCCTAGTAGGCAGGACGTCCAGCTCCGGCATTGTGGCTACTGGCGTGCTGCGAAGGAACGTTTCGCACAATACTGCAAGGCACCGCGTCTCCACGGCAACGTATCGGGCTACAACCCTGATGCATGGGCTAGACCCAGGGAGCCTGACCAAACCCGGAGTGACGGAAGTTAGTATCCGGATACCCGGCATTACGAACTGGGCTGGAATTTCCGCCTTAACGGAAAGCCACACCTCGACTGATGACGGCCGAGCCTTGTCGTACTCCATTGAAGTACAAGCTCCGGAAGATATTGTCCTCACCCTGAACGGGGGTCGCAGTCTGGCGGTTTCCGCACACTGGGAATCAACCGGACCCGATGACAGGCGGCTTATCTTCGCACCGATCGAGCTTTCCTGTAGATCCAAAAGGCCGAAGGAATACTACGATCTACGAGAGCCATTGCTGAGAATCCAGGAGCTTGTCAGCCTTGCCTACGAAGGAATGACGATCGCCGAGGGCGGCACCGTCGATCTGGTAACGGGCCATTCATCTTCACATAGAGCAGAGTTGTGGGATTCCCCCTTGATGTGGAGGAGACCAGGGATTGTCTCGCCTCGGTCCATGACCGAGTTTCCCCTGTTCTCCCTACGGCACCTCGGCGAGGCCGCAGGCCTTCGGAGGTGGGTACGCATATGGAATACCTACGGACAAGCTGTGAGGCCGCTGGTTGACACTCTCCGCATTGGTAAGCCCTCCGCCCCAGTTCGCCTCATGGACATCGCCGCAGGAATTGAACATTGGGTCGCCCGCCATAGACGAACGACTCAGTGGGCTCAAGATACATCAAGAACATGATCACCGGTGCCGCGCAGATGGACGGCGCGATCCTGGTGGTCGCGGCGACCGACGGCCCGATGCCGCAGACCCGCGAGCACG
>NZ_JBEYSL010000818.1:0-1656 GCF_040642735.1 Micromonospora sp. NPDC047753
GGCAGGTGGTTGGCGTTGTCGTCGACCAGCCGGACCACCTGCCCGAGTGACCAGCCGAGCAGCAGCAGCGCACCGCCGAGCGGAATGTGCAGGTACACCGGTGCTGACGACGCCGACCAGGCGGCCGACAGCGCCCGCCCCCGCCCCTTGGCGTCCAGGTGCAGCACCTCGACGCCGGGCAGTTCACCGGCCAGGCCGTCGGCCACCTTCAGGGTGTCGTCGACGCTCGCGTTGTCGGCGACAGTGATCTGGAACGGGTACGGGAAGTGTGCGCTCAGGTGGGCGTGCAGTCGTCGTACGCACGGCCCGAGGTCGACCTCCTCGTTGTGGACCGGGATGACCACGTCCAGCACGGCGGCGGTGGGTCGGGCCTGGATGGCGGGCCGTGGTCCGCCAAGCACCGTCACGACGCCCCCGCGGCGGCGCTGAGGTCGTAGAGGGTGACCCCGTCGACGGTCTGCGCCGTGAACGTCTCCGCGACCCAGGCGGCGATCTCCTGGGAGGCCGCGCTGCCGCCGTTGGCCCGGAAGCCACCGCCACCGACGAAGTAGTGGACCTTTCCGTCGGCCACGTAGCGCTGAAACTGCGCCAGCGTCGGTGACGGGTCACTGCCGTTGAACCCGCCGATCGCCATCACCGGTTCACCGGTGGCGAGCTGGTAACCGGACGCGTTGTTCGAGCCGATGGTCGCGGCCACCCACGTGTAGTCCGCGCTGTCGCGCTCCAGCAGCTCGCGCAGTGCGGCGCTCGGCTCACGGGCGTCGAGCAACCCGCCCATGCCCCCACCGGCCGAGCGTCCCTGCCCGCCGGTGGCGCCGGGGCCCTGGCCGCCCGGGAAACCGGGTGCGCCGTTACGACCACCGCCCGGGAAGCCGGGCCCCTGACCGCCATTGCGGCCGCCGTCCTGCCCGCCACCGTTCTGCCCGCCGCCGTTCTGGCCACCGCCGGGGAGCTGACCGCCGCCCGGGAGGCCGCCCGGGAACTGACCGCCGCCCGGGAACTGGCCGCCGCCGGGGAGTTGGCCGCCGGCCGGCAGTTCCATGCCGCCGGGCGGTCGCCCGCCGGGGAAGCCGCCCCGGCCGAATCCGCCCGCCACGAACGGGCCGGCGCTCGGGATCGACCCGGTATGGGGGGTCGCGGCGGTCTGCACCGCGTACGCCACCGGGCCGGCGAGGGCCGCCGCCGCGCCCAGGCCCAGCACCACCGGCACCAGGCGGCGGGGCAGCCGGGTGACGAGCAGGAGCAGCACCGCGCCGACCAGACCGGCGACGAGCACGGTCGTCCGCAGCCACGGGTACCAGTCGGGGCTGCGCCCGAGCAGCACCCACGCCCACCACACGGTTACCGCGAGGGTGCCGGCGAGCGTCGCCGCGGCGGCCAACGGAGTCCACCGCTGCCAGCGCGTGCCGCCAGCGTCGCCGGGCGCGGGCTGCAGTCGGCGGTGCCGCCAGAGCAGCGTCACACCGATGCCGACGAGCGCGCCGATCGCCGGTGCGAGCGCCACCGTGTAGTAGGCGTGGAAGATCCCGGACATGAAGCTGAAGATCAAACCGGTGACCAGCAGCCAACCGCCCCAGAGCAGCAGCCCGGCCCGGGTGCGGTCGGTGCGGGCCGCCCGCCCGGCCAGAAGCAGACCGGCGACCAGGCAACCTCGGC
>NZ_JBEYSL010000819.1:0-1652 GCF_040642735.1 Micromonospora sp. NPDC047753
GCCCAGCACCAGGTCGAGCCCGGTGAGCTGCGGGTGCACCACGTCGACGCGGTGCCCGGCCTGGCTTTAGTGGGGGGTCGGCGTGGGGTCTGGTTCTGGTGCTGGTGCACCCTCGTAGAGCGCGACGTACAGCCGGCGCAGCTCGTCGCCCTCGACGCCGAGGGCGGCGAGGTTGAGGGTGTTGTGTTCGACGCCCAACGTCTCCGGCAGGGTGCACACCCGCAGCGGTATCGCGTTCGCGTCGGCGATCCGGCGCGGCACGTCGACCGCCGCCCTGAGGTCCACCACGCCGTCGAGCGGGCTGATCGCGACCGCCGCGCTCCGCAGACCGGTCCGCCGTGGCGGCTTCGGCAGGGTGCGCGCGATGGTCAGGTACTGGGTGACGGCGGCGAGGGAGTATCCCCGCGACGTGACGCGGTCCCGCAGAACGCGACGCCCGTACAGCGTGATGAGCGGTTTCACCGCGTAGGCCGGCGCCTGTCGCGGATTCGGAGCAAAGAACGGCGACAGCAACAGCAGATGCCGTACGACGTTTCCCGGCACCTGGGCCAGCCAGGCGGCCAGCACTGCGCCCCCGGAGATGCCCACGACGCCGACCTCGTCTCCCAGGGCCGCCGCGACGGCCCACCCCTGCGCGGCGTACGTCGTCAGCTCAGCGGCCTCGACCCGGTGGTGGGCCCGCCGGTCGACGGTCCCGTGCCGGGGTGCCCGGGGAACCCAGACGTTGTACCCACTGTCGAAGAACTCCTCGGCCAGCCGTTCGTACTGCTCGGGCGCGAGGGTGTAGCCGTGCAAGAGCAACACGGCCCGGCCGGTACGGGAACCGTGGCTCAGCAGGCGACTGCGCGACTCCGGTCGCACCTCCGGATCGGCCGTCTCGGCGGCGATGATGGCCGCGGCGGCACGGGTGGCCGTGTCGAAGTCGAGCGGTCGGGCCGGCGCGACCCGTAACCCACGGCGGCCCACCGGCCAGAGGTAGAGCCCGGCGACCGCCGCCACGACGAGCGCCAACCCGCCGACGAGGAGCGCGATGATCTCCGGCATGGTCAGATGCTGACAGGGGCCGCGCTCGACGCCGGCTGAGGGGGTGCGCCCGGGTGACCGGGCGCACCCGGTCAGCTATTCCTTGTTGTTCGGCGGCGCGAAGACGACCCGGGAGCGCAACTGCCGAAAGCCGGTCCGCTCCAACTCCGCCAGCACCGCCACCCGGTGCGAGTCCACGTCGGCGATGACCTCGCGGGCACCGCCGGCGGCCAGCACCCGGACCGCCTCGGCCAGCAGCTCGGGCCGGGCCGCCTCGTCGAGCAGGCCGAGATAGGCGAGCAGGGGGTAGCAGGCGTCTCCGGCCGTGCCGGCCAGGCCCACCGGCTCACCGGCGTCCACCGCGACGCGCCATTGCCCGGTGTTGTCGCCCAACCAGGCCAGCGGGTCGGTGGCGAGGTCGACGCCGCCGACCACCCGCGCGATCTCGACGCCGGTCAGCACATCTGGCTCGGCGATCCTGGCGACCAGCGCGTTGACCTCCGCCACGTCGACGGGCACGCGGAAGTCGTACCGACCGGAGGACGCCGGCAGGGGTGTGCCGGTCCAGGAGCAGCGAAGCCGATGGGCTGGCCCGTCACCGCGCTGATCAACACCGTGGAGAGGCCACC
>NZ_JBEYSL010000820.1:0-1645 GCF_040642735.1 Micromonospora sp. NPDC047753
CGTTCCCTCGCCCGCGCCATGCTGAGCGGCATCTTCGTGGTCAGCGGGTATCGCAATCTACGCGACCCCGGCCGGCTCGCGGTCGGTGATCCGGACGAACGGGGTGGCCCGGCGCAGTTCCACCAGGGGCAGCCCACGCCGCTCGGCGGCGGCGGCCATCACCCGGGGCACACCGCTGACGTACCGGCGGCCCAGCTCGACGACGAGCCCGGAGACCCCGACGTCGGCGAGATCGCCGATGAACGCGCGCAACCCGGCGTCGTCCCCGGGCAGACCGATGCCGGTGGTGAGCACCAGTTCGCCACCGCCGAGCAGGGTGGCGATGTCCGGCACCTCGGCGACGTGCACCCAGCGGACGGGTCGGTCCAGCCCCTCGTCGCCGGCGACGACGCGTGGCGCGCCGTGGCGGACCGGGCCCAGGGCGAGGACCTCACGGACGGTAGGGAACACGGCCGACACGCTACCGTCCGTGACGCCGGAACTCGACTCGCCACCGGCGCGAGGGGTCAGTCGACGCCGAACTCCATAGCGGCGCGGTCGAGGGCCGCGTCCTCCGGCGAGGCGACGCCCCGGGACGCGATGGCTTCCGCGCCGCCCTCGGGCATCGCGCCGATCAACCCGGTGGAGGCGGCCTGCGCGGCCCCGATCATCCGTTGCGGGTTCCCACCGCCGACCAGCCCGAGGGAGGCGTACTGCTCCAGCTTCGACCGCGAGTCGGCGATGTCGAGGTTGCGCATCGTGAGCTGGCCGATCCGGTCCGACGGGCCGAACGCCGAGTCCTCGGTGCGCTCCATGGACAGCTTGTCGGGGTGGTAGCTGAACGACGGGCCGGTGGTGTCCAGGATCGAGTAGTCCTCGCCCCGGCGCAGCCGCAACGTCACCTCACCGGTGACCGCCGTGCCGACCCACCGCTGCAACGACTCGCGGAGCATCAGCGCCTGCGGGTCCAGCCAGCGGCCCTCGTACATCAGCCGACCGAGGCGGCGACCCTCGTTGTGGTAGTTCGCCAGGGTGTCCTCGTTGTGGATGGCGTTCACCAGCCGCTCGTACGCGTAGTGCAGCAGCGCCATCCCGGGCGCCTCGTAGATGCCTCGGCTCTTGGCCTCGATGATCCGGTTTTCGATCTGGTCCGACATGCCCAGGCCGTGCCGGCCGCCGATGGCGTTGGCCTCCAGCACCAGGTCGACGGCGCTGCCGAACTCCTTGCCGTTGATCGTGACCGGGCGACCCTGGTCGAAACCGACTGTGACGTCCTCGGTCGGGATCTCCACCGACGGGTCCCAGAACCGGACGCCCATGATCGGGTTGACCGTCTCGATGCCGGTGTCGAGGTGCTCCAGGGTCTTCGCCTCGTGCGTGGCGCCCCAGATGTTGGCGTCGGTCGAGTACGCCTTCTCGGTGCTGTCGCGGTAGGGCAGGCCGCGCTCCAGCAGCCACTCGGACATCTCCTTACGGCCACCCAGCTCGGTGACGAAGGCGGTGTCGAGCCACGGCTTGTAGATGCGCAGCATCGGGTTGGCCAGCAGGCCGTACCGGTAGAACCGCTCGATGTCGTTGCCCTTTGGCCGATCGGGCTCCAGGGCCCGGCGCAGGTCGGCGACGAAGGTCCGGATCGCTCCCACCGCGCCGTCCGGGTGCACGCCAC
>NZ_JBEYSL010000821.1:0-1645 GCF_040642735.1 Micromonospora sp. NPDC047753
GGCCGGGACGGCCCTCCCAGCCCCGGATCCGGCCGGGACCCTCGGCCCGGATGCTGCGGGCGACGGGTTGTCTTCCCGCTCTACGACGCCGCGTACAAGACCGACTTCCCGATCTACGACGTCCGGCACGAGCAGTCCGCGGTCTTCGCCGCCGAGGCCGTGGCCAAGCTCCAGCGCCGCCCCGGCCTCGCCGTGCTCACCGCAGGGCCCGGTGTCACCAACGGCATCTCCGGCATGACCAGCGCGTTCTTCAACGCCTCGCCGGTGCTGGTGCTCGGCGGGCGCGCGCCCGCGTTCCGCTGGGGCTCGGGCAGCCTCCAGGAGATGGACCACCTGCCGTTGGTCGCCCCGGTCACCAAGCACGCCGAGACGGTGTTCAGCACCGACGACATCCCGCGTGCGGTGGGTGCGGCGCTGAACGCCGCGCTCACCCCGCACCGGGGCCCGGCCTTCCTCGACTTCCCGCTGGAGACGGTCTTCTCGGTCGCGGAGGCCGAGCTGCCCACCGTGACGGGTGTCGACCCGATCGCCCCGGACCCGGAGGAGGTCGGCCGCGCCGCGTTGCTCATCGCCGGGGCGCAGCGGCCGGTCATCATCGCCGGCTCCGACGTGTACGCGGGCGACGCGGTCGCCGCGCTGCGCGAGGCGGCGGAGGCGTTGCAGGTGCCGGTCTTCACCAACGGCATGGGTCGCGGCTCGCTCCCGCCGGAGCACCCGCTGGCGTTCGCCAAGGCCCGACGGGCCGCGCTCTCCGGCGCCGATGTGGTCGTGGTGGTGGGCACCCCGCTGGACTTCCGGCTCAGCTTCGGTGACTTCGGTGACGCCAAGGTGGTGCACATCGTCGACGCCCCCAGCCAGCGGGCGACGCACGTGCAGCCGGCCGCCGCACCCGCCGGTGACCTGCGCCTGATCCTCTCCGCGTTGGCCGATCACTCCGGTGACCGCGCCGACCACTCCGACTGGATCGCCGACCTGCGGGTCGCCGAGGACGCGGCGAAGGCTCGGGACGCCGCGGAGATGGCCGCCGAGACCGACCCGATCCGCCCGGCCCGGATCTACGGCGAGCTGCGTCGGGCGCTCGCCCCGGACGCGATCACCATCGGCGACGGCGGCGACTTCGTGTCGTACGCCGGGCGGTACCTGGAGCCGGCCCAGCCCGGCACGTGGCTGGACCCGGGCCCGTACGGCTGCCTCGGCACCGGCATGGGTTACGCGATGGGGGCCCGGGTCAGTCACCCGGACCGGCAGATCTGCGTGCTGATGGGTGACGGCGCGGCGGGCTTCTCGCTGATGGACGTCGAGTCGCTGGTCCGCCAGAAGCTGCCGGTGGTGATCGTCGTCGGCAACAACGGCATCTGGGGGCTGGAGAAGCACCCGATGCGTGCCATGTACGGCTACGACGTCGCCGCCGACCTCCAGCCGGAGCTGCGGTACGACACGGTGGTCAGCGCGCTCGGCGGGGCGGGGGAGACGGTCGCCAAGGCGGCCGACCTGGGCCCGGCGCTCCAGCGGGCGTTCGACTCCGGAGTGCCGTACCTGGTGAACGTGCTCCAAGGCCCACCCGCAACACCGCCACACGCGACCGCCACCGCACCACCATCGCCAAGGGCCGCCCACCATGCGCGCTGTGCGGTGAAGAGATCGA
>NZ_JBEYSL010000822.1:0-1634 GCF_040642735.1 Micromonospora sp. NPDC047753
GTCCCCACCCGGGTCCGCCACCATCGCCTCCAGCACCACCCGGTACATCGCGCCCAGGCGCAGGACGTTGGAGTAGCTGACGACATGGGGGTCGCTGAGGATGCTGAGCGTCCCGTCCAGGGTGGAGACGTGCAGGTCGAACTCGCTGGACGCTTCGTAGACGGCGTCGTCGAAGCCAACCCGGTCGGTGTCGACCTGCGCGAAGTCGAGGTAGTTGAAGAGGATCTCGATGGGCCGGTCGCCGTCGGTGAACCGCTGCACCGACGGCAGCGGGTAGTGCCGGTGCGGCCACAGCTCCACCTCGGCGTCGAAGGTCTGCCGGATCAGCTCCGTCCAGGTGGCCGCCGGGCCACGGTGCACGATCGGCAGCGTGTTGAGGTGCATGCCGTACACCTGGTCCGCGCCGGTCACCTCGGGCCGCCCGTGGCAGACCAGGCCGCTCGTGAAGACGGGCTCGACAGTGATCTGGCTCATCACCTTCAGGTGCGCGGCCAGCAGCACGCTCTTCAGTGCGGTGCCGGTGCTGCTGGCCAGGTCCCTGAGCCCGTGGAGCAGGTCGTGCAGCGGCACCCGGGTGCCGCACTGGAACTGGGGGTCGGAGTCGGGGGCGCCCCACCCGGTGGGCAAGGCGAACCGCGGGTACGCGACGACGCCCCGCCAGTACGACTCGTCCTCGGCGGACGTCAACGCGGCCAGTTCCGCGGCGACGAAGTCGGCGTAGCGCACCGGCAGCGCGTCGACGGGCACCGGAGCACCGGTGTCCCGCAGCCGCCGGTAGTTGTCCAGGATCTCCATCAGGAGGGAGTGGTGGCTCCAGCCTTCGAGGATGCCGTGCGACATGGTCAGCACGAACCACCAGGCGGTGCCCTCACCGATCGCACCGGCGACGCGCATCTGCGGGACCTGGTCCGGCGGGAACGGTCTGGCCCGCTCGGCGGCCATGAAGGCGCTCATCCGGGCCTCGGTGTCCGGGCCGCGCAGGTCGAGCTCGGCCACGTCGATCGGCACCTCGGCGTGCACGAGTTGCAGCGGCACCGAGTAGCCGTTCAGGTCGAACGACGTCCGCAGGATCTCGTGCCGGTCGACGACCGTCTGAACGGCGCGGCGCAGCGCGTCGGGGACCAGCGGCTGCTCGTCGTGGATCGGGAAGGCCGACACGTTGTGGTACGTGTGCCGCTCGGTGTCGGTCATCGTCTTGACGAGCATGCCGAGCTGGACCTGGGCGATGGGGTACGCGTCGGTGAGGCCGGCGGGCAGGGCGGCCCGGTCGGCGTCGTCGAGCAGCGCGAACGGGGCCACCGGCTGGAACGCCGGCTCGACGGGGGCCTGCTCGGCTTCGAGGTTCGCGGCGAGCGCGGCGACGGTGCGGTGCAGGAATATGTCGCGCACCGAGGCGGGGATGCCGGCCGTACGCAGCGCGCCGACGAGGGCGATGGCGCTGATCGAGTGACCGCCGAGGTCGAAGAAACTGTCGTCGACGCTGACCGTGTCGAGGGTCAGCACCTGCGCCCAGATGTCCGCGAGCTGCCGCTCCAGGTCGGTGCGGGGAGCCACGTGCACCCGCCCGCCCCCGGTCACCGACGCGGCCAGGGCGGCCCGGTCGACCTTGCCATTGGCGTTCAGCGGGATCGACT
>NZ_JBEYSL010000823.1:0-1634 GCF_040642735.1 Micromonospora sp. NPDC047753
GACCAGGCAATCCGATATAGCTTTATTGTTGAGTGTTGTTCAGATGTTTGATCTTCCGTTCTGTCAGCCCGGTCGGCGCCTTCGGCGCCACCCGCAGCACCAGCGGCCGGCTCATCCCGCCGTCGCGGTGGCCGGCGAGTTGACTGTGCCAGCGGTACTCCCAGCCCAGGTTGACCAGTTGGTTGACCACGGTGGCCGGTCGCCCGTCGATCGGACTGATCGGCGTCGACCCGGTCCGCGCTCCGGCCGGACGACAGGGGTCGAGCAGCCGGACGCTGTCTCCCAGTTTGAACGGCAGCACCGGCGCGACCGGGCGCAGCGCCACCACCACGTCCTCGCGGGGGTTGACCCGGATGACCCCCTTCCAGCCCAGCTCCGTGCCGTGCGGGAGTCGCAGCGTGCCGTCCCAGCCAACCCGGTTGATCACCTGCACGTCGCAGCCGGCGACGTGCAACGGCTCGGTCTGCCGGACGTTGCCGCTGATCCGCCAGAGCTGCGTGCCGTCGGTGGGGGAGCCCACCGGCACGGCGGGGTCGGTGGCGAAAAGCACCTCGGTGACCGGGTCGGTCGTACCGAGCGGCAGCGTCGTCGGGTTGAGCGGCCCGGCGTGGGGGTGCCCGACGCCGAGCCGGCCCGCCGACCGGCCGTGGTCCGGCTCGAAGATCTGCTGCGCGGCTTTCACCGCGATCGGCAGGGTCACCGGGCCGGTGCCGGCCGTCGGCGTGAACGTCACAGTGGAGGCGTGCACCGGCACCGTCGTCTGCGCCGGTGTCCGGGTGCCGAACGCCCTGTCGTACGCCGGCTGCGGGACGATCGGCGGGCGTTGGCTGGCCGCGTACGCCAGGGGCAGCCGTTCGCGCAGCCGGCTCAGGTCGTACGGCGGCTCGGGCGTCCCGGTGACCCGGAACTGGAGCAGGGTGCGGGTGTTCGGGCCGTACCCCGGTTCGGTCGAGGGCGGGCCGCCCTCGGCGCTGCGGTCCGGGGCATCGGTGTGCTGGTCGTAGCGGCTGTCGAAGCCGGGCAGTGGGGCCGGAGCGTCGTTGTAGAGGATCAGCGTGCTACCCGGTGGCACGGCCGTGAAATCGACGAGCACGTCGGCCCGTTCGCCCGGGGCGAGCAGCACTGTGTGTCCGTCGACGTTCAGCACGGTCGGGTCGAGCCGGTCGTAGCGGTAGCCGATCGGTTGGTTCGGCAGCACCACCGGTGCCGGCAGGAGGCCGGCCTCGTTGCCGATCTGGATGAACTCCGGGCCGGCGGCGCGCGGATCCGGCACACCGCCGTCGCGTCCGTCGGTGGGCCACCCCGCCGGACGGTCCGCCGCCCGCGCGGCTGGCACCATCGGCACCTCACCGGCGTCGGGGTCGGCGAGCGCCCCGTCGGCCGTCCACATCGCCGCGTCGGAGCAGGCGCGGTAGAGCTGAAGGTTGAGGCTGCGGTCCAGGCAGGCATTGAGGATCCGGAACCGGTACGCGCGTGGCCGCACCTCCAGGTACGGGTAGGCGACGCCGTTGACGAGCGGGGTGTCGCCGTACGCCTCGGGCACCGTTCGGCGTTCTACCCGGGCGGTGGTGGCCAACCACCCGACCACGGTGTGCTGCTCTGGCAGGGCGTGCAGACCCGGATCGTCGGCACTC
>NZ_JBEYSL010000824.1:0-1633 GCF_040642735.1 Micromonospora sp. NPDC047753
TCCGGACCCGGACCACACGTGGAACACCTCGCTGGTCTTCGACCGTTCCGGCAGTCTGGCCGCGAGCTATCGCAAGATCCACCTGTACGACGTGTCAAGCAGATCGCCAGCGGCCGCTTCGGCGTGACCAGCGAGTACCTGGTCAACGCGGACGACCTCCAGATCAAGATGGCCCAGGGCGCCAAGCCGGGCGAGGGCGGTCAGCTGCCCGGTAACAAGGTCTGGCCGTGGATTGCCCGGACCCGGCACGCCACCCCCGGCGTGGGTCTGATCTCCCCGCCGCCGCACCACGACATCTACTCCATCGAGGACCTCGCCCAGTTGGTGCACGACCTGAAGTGCGTCAACCCGGCGGCCCGGGTGCACGTCAAGCTGGTCAGCGAGGTCGGCGTCGGCACCGTCGCCGCCGGGGTGGCGAAGCTCAAGGCGGACGTCATCCTGATCTCCGGCCACGATGGTGGCACGGGCGCCTCCCCGATGAACTCGCTCAAGCACGCCGGCACCCCGTGGGAGCTGGGGCTGGCCGAGGCGCAGCAGACGCTGTTGCTCAACAAGCTGCGCGACCGGGTCACGGTGCAGGTCGACGGCCAGCTCAAGACCGGCCGGGACGTCCTGGTCGCGGCGTTGCTCGGCGCGGAGGAGTTCGGCTTCGCGACCGCGCCGCTGATCGTCGAGGGTTGCGTGATGATGCGGGTCTGCCACCTGGACACCTGCCCGGTCGGCATCGCCACGCAGAATCCGGTGCTGCGGGAGCGTTTCACCGGCAAGCCGGAGTTCGTGGAGAACTTCTTCCTCTTCCTCGCCGAGGAGGTCCGGGGGTACCTGGCCGAGCTGGGTTTCCGGTCGATCGAGGAAGCGATCGGGCAGTCCGAGCTGCTCGACGTGGCCCCGGCTCTGACGCACTGGAAGGCGCACGGGTTGGACCTGGCGCCCGTCCTGCACCTGCCGGAGCTGCCCGCCGACGCGGCCCGACGCGGGGTTCGCGCGCAGGATCACGGCCTGGAGCAGGCCCTCGACAACGAGCTGATCGCGTTGGCGCGTCCGGCTCTGACGGACGGTGCGCCGGTGCGGGTCGAGGTGGCGGTGCGCAACGAGCACCGCAGCGTCGGCGCGATGCTCGGCGGTGAGGTAACCCGTCGCTTCGGTGGCGCCGGCCTTCCCGAGGACACCGTCGAGTTCGTGCTGCACGGCACTGCTGGGCAGTCGTTCGGCGCGTTCCTGCCGCGCGGCGTGACCCTGCGCCTGCACGGCGACGCCAACGACTACGTGGGCAAGGGCCTCTCCGGGGGTCGGCTCATCGTCCGTCCGGACGCCGCCGCGCCGTTCCTCGACCCGGACGCCGAGCCGGGGCAACGGGCCGAGGATCAGATCATCGCCGGCAACACCATCCTGTACGGGGCCACGGCGGGCGAGGTCTTCCTGCGCGGCCGGGTGGGGGAGCGGTTCGCGGTACGCAACTCCGGCGCGGTCGCCGTGGTCGAGGGTGTTGGTGACCACGGCTGCGAGTACATGACCGGCGGCACCGTGGTGGTGCTGGGCCCCGCCCCGAACTGACGGCGGCCGTCGAGCGCGCGCTGGCCAAAGGGGTGGTGCTGGTCGCCGCCGCGGGCAACCGGTCGGAAGATTCGCAGAA
>NZ_JBEYSL010000825.1:0-1625 GCF_040642735.1 Micromonospora sp. NPDC047753
GCCCCGGAACGGCGGGCGTTCGATGACCCAGCCCTCCATGGCCCGCATCGCTGGCTCGTTCTGACCGCCGTACGGGATGCGGTAGAGGCTCGGCCATGGCCCGCATGGTGCTGCGCCAGGTGCTACTGACCGGCCTGGAGGACGTGGTGCACTTCGACAAGACCTTCACCCGGTACGAGCAGCGCGACGACGGCACTGTCACCGCGCACTTCGCCGACGGCACCAGCGCCACCGGCAACCTGCTGGTGGCGGCCGACGGCACCCATTCCGCCGTACGCCGCCAGTACCTGCCACACGCCGTCACCCGCGACGCCGGGACGATCAACATCGCCACCCGCATCCCGCTGACCCCGCACACCCGCGGTCTCATTCCGGAGCGGGTCCAGCAGGGCATCTCACTGATCTTCGGCGTCGGCGGGATGATGGGCGTGCTGCACGTCATGGAGTTCAAGTGGGACGCCGAACGCGCGATGAAGCCCGGCGTCAGCGAGCCCGACGCCGCCCTGCTCCGAGACTGGCCCGGCCTGGCCCACGACACCACCACCGACAACATCAACCTGATCATCTGGAGTGCGGCCAACCGGTTCCCGACCGACATCATGGAACGCCGCGGTGAGGACCTGGTGCAGGTCGCCCTGGACCTCACCGCGAACTGGCACCCGCACCTGCGGGAACTGCTCGCCCACGCGGACCCGGCCAGCGCCCTACCGATCAAAGTGTCCACATCCGAGCCGGTGCCGCCCTGGAAGAGCAGCACCGTCACCATGCTCGGCGACGCCATCCACACCATGACCCCGGGTCGGGGCGTGGGGGCGAACACCGCGCTGCGCGACGCCCGCCTGCTCTGCGCACAACTCAGCCGCGCCACCGCCGGCGACAAGACGCTGCTCCAGGCGGTCGCCGACTACGAGGCCGTGATGGCGCCGTACGGCTTCGCCCGGGTCGCCGAATCGTTGAACCGCAGCGGCACCAGCGGCGACGACCGGATGTACCGGCCGGTGGTGGGTCGACTCGCGTTGCTCGGCGCGCGCGGCTACTTCGGAGTGACCAGCCGGGTACCACCGCTCCGTCGCCGGTTCGTCGACGAATTCCACACCTACGAGGGCGACCGGGACTGAACCCGGCACCACCCGACCCGGGCTCGGCGTCCTCGCCGGGCCCGGGTCTCATCGCGTCCGGAGCGCTCCATCCGACCGAGCCACACCTCACCCGCTCCGTGCCCGACCCGGGTCTCATCGGGCCGGGTACTGGCGTGATCGGGCGACGCTGTGTCACCCGGCAGGCACCGGCTGAGGTGGCTGTCCCACCCGCGACGCTGACGGCCGATCCTGCCTGTCGTCGGCAATACGCGTGTGCGAAGCTGCGGCGAGTTTTTCTCGTGACTTTTCCAACGAGCTGAGAGGGAGGTTCGCCGTGGCGTGGTCTTTCGGACACTCGCTGATAGTGGTACTGGCACTGTTGCTGGGCCTGGCCGCCGGGTGGCTGCTGCGCGGCCGGCGGGGCGTACAGGGCAATTCGATTGTGGATGGTGACCCCGTCGCCGGTCTGGCCGTGATCTCCACGCCCACGCCGGCCGCCACCACCGACGAGGCCCAGCCCGCCGCCGCCGTCGACTCGGCACCCAC
>NZ_JBEYSL010000826.1:0-1618 GCF_040642735.1 Micromonospora sp. NPDC047753
CGAGGTCGACCCGAACGGCCGGTCCAGGTGCGCCAGCCCGACGTCCACGCAGACGCGCGCGACCGGCGACCCGTCCGCGGGTCGCCGGTCGCTGCGCTTGGTGGCGGTCAGGCTCCCGCGGCCGACTTGAGGTCGGCGGCCCGGTCGGTGCTCTCCCAGGTCAGGTCCGGCAGCTCCCGGCCGAAGTGGCCGTACGCGGCGGTCTGCTGGTAGATCGGGCGGAGCAGGTTGAGGTCCCGGATGATCGCGGCCGGCCGCAGGTCGAACACCTCGGTGACGGCCTTCTCGATCGAGGAGACGGGCACGGTCTCGGTGCCGAACGTCTCGATGAACAGGCTCACCGGGTGCGCCTTGCCGATGGCGTAGGCCACCTGCGCCTCGCACCGCTCGGCCAGACCGGCGGCGACCACGTTCTTGGCCACCCAGCGCATCGCGTACGCGGCCGAGCGGTCCACTTTGGACGGGTCCTTGCCGGAGAACGCGCCGCCACCGTGGCGGGCGTACCCGCCGTAGGTGTCGACGATGATCTTGCGGCCGGTCAGCCCGGCGTCGCCCATCGGGCCGCCGATCTCGAAGCGGCCGGTCGGGTTGACCAGCAGCCGGTAGCCGTCGGTGTCCAGGCCGAGGCTCTCCAGCTCCGGGGCGATCACGTGGTCGCGCACGTCCGGGGTGAGCAGCGAGTCCAGCGAGATGTCGGCGGCGTGCTGGCTGGACACCACGACGGTGTTCAACCGGACCGGACGCAGCCCCTCGTACTCGATGGTGACCTGGGTCTTGCCGTCCGGCCGCAGGTACGGGATCGTGCCGTCCTTGCGCACCGCCGAGAGGCGGCGGGCCAGCCGGTGCGCGAGCGCGATCGGCAGCGGCATCAGCTCGGGCGTCTCCGAGCAGGCGAAGCCGAACATCATGCCCTGGTCGCCAGCGCCCTGCGCGTCCAGCGCGCTCTCCGATGCTCCGGTGCGCAACTCGAAGGCGTTGTCCACACCCTGCGCGATGTCCTCGGACTGCGCACCGATGGAGACGCTGACCCCGCAGGAGGCGCCGTCGAAGCCCTTCTTCGACGAGTCGTAGCCGATGTCGAGGATGGTCCGGCGGACGATCGTCGGGATGTCGGCGTACGCCTTGGTGGTCACCTCACCGGCGATGTGCACCTGACCGGTGGTGATCATGGTTTCCACTGCCACGCGGCTGTGGGGGTCCTCGGTCAGCAGCGCATCGAGGATGCCATCGCTGATCTGGTCAGCGATCTTGTCCGGGTGGCCTTCCGTGACCGATTCGGACGTGAAGAGACGGCGTGTCACGGCACTCCCTAAGCGTATGAAGTCGTTCCGCGGAAGTTTAATCACCACTGCGGTCCGTGTCGGGTTCGGTTGTGCTCTGTTCCACCCGTCAGGAGCGGCCAGGCAGCCGCGCCACGACGAGATCCCAGACGGCGTCGGCCACAGCTTCCTTGGCCTGCTCGGGCAGCCGGCTGACCGAGCCGTCCGCGCCGATGACCGTCACCGTGTTGGTGTCGGCGCCGAAGACCAGGTCCGGACCGACCTCGTTGACCACGATCAGGTCGGCCCGCTTGCGGGCGAGTTTCGCCCTACCGTTGGCCTCGGCATCGCCGGTCTCG
>NZ_JBEYSL010000827.1:0-1618 GCF_040642735.1 Micromonospora sp. NPDC047753
GGCCGCCGTTCTGGCCACGCGTCTGCTCGGCAAGGCGCCCTGACCCGGGTCGCGGGTCCCCAGACCAGCAGCAGCCCAACCGCGAGGTAGAACACCGCGATGGTGGCGAGGTAGCCCAGGATCCGCCGGACGTTGACCGGCCCGGGGGCGAGCAGCAACCAGACCGGGATGAAGAGGGTGCCGATGCTGGTGCTGTCGATCAACGCCAGCCCGGCCAGCGACAGCAGCAACTCGGGGGTCATGTCGTACCAATGCGGAGAACGGCCACGAGATCATTCTCCGGCGGCGGCGAGCCTGCCGCGTCGGCCGTGAACAGGAGCAACGCGTACATCCTTCGACGGAGGCGTCGCCGGAAGACCGGTCACGCCAGGTCGAGGATGCTCCAGTTGGTAGGGAGCACCGTCGCCGCCACCTTGGGTCGCACTGTCGCGTAGTGCGCCTCGTGGGTGAGTGCCGCGCGGGCGGCATGGCCGAACGAGATGTCGCCGTCCACGGCGCGGGCCAGCCTGCCGGTGTCCTGCACGTTTTCGACGTCGAGCGGCAGCAGACGGATCATCGGGGCAGTCATCATCAGGGCCAGTAGCGCGGCATCGATCTCGTCGGCCACGCTCGCGAAGGCGACAGCCAGGCACGTCGCTGGGACGGCGACCTGCCGACCCTCGTCGGCGACCTCCAGCATCAACTCCCCCACCGAGACGTTGCCCTCGATGTAGGCAGTCAGCGCCGACGCGTCGAACACGGCGGCGATCTGATCGCTCATCCGGCTCGGCCCAACATCCGGCGTCCCTCAGCCAGGGCGTCCGCCGGAATGGGTGTGGCCAGGCGCTCCCGCCATCGCGCCCTACCCGCCTCGGTCACCTCGATGCCGGCGCGCCGCAGCACCTCGTCGAGGTGTACGCGGGCCATCTGCACCCGTACCGCTGCGGTGATGGCCGCCGAGACGTTGGGCTGCTGGTCGAGCCAGTCCGCGACGTCGTCGGGGAGGCTCACGGAGCGCTTCACTGTCACGTCCGCCAGCCTATCAATTCTGGTAGCACCTGCGGTATTACCGCGCGGTGATCGCGTCCTTCAACGGCGGCCACGACGGCTCCGCCTGCGGGGGCGGATGACGCCGGGCATCCCGACCGACGGCCAGCCGTCCAGCTCGGCCGGGGGAACGCCCCGTCGGAGCAGATCGTCCAGCAGCAGCGCGAGCGAGTAGTCGGGGTGCAGGCTCAGCGTGCGTTCGAGCGCGACCGCCGCCAGCGCCCCCTGCCCGGCACGCCAGGCGGCGAACGCCAGCAGCGCACCCGGCGCGGCGGCCACCTCCGGCTCGGCGCGGCGCAGCACGTCGGTCCAGAGGGCGATGTCCCGGTCCCGGCCGTCGGTGCGTTCCCACGCGTGATCGCGGACCGGCAGGTGAGTCATCAGCAGGCTCAACCAGGCCACCTCGTCGTCGTCGAGCCGTTCACCACGCCGCTGCCGACGCTGGGCCTCGCGGACCGCCGCCACCCCGGCGGCGCGCAGCGCCCGCGCCCCGAGCAGGTCGCTCTCGGGTGCCTGCTCGACCAGCTCGGCCAGCATCCCGGGCAACGGAATCAGGTCCTCGTATCGAGGTCGGCTCTCGCCGGACGCGTCG
>NZ_JBEYSL010000828.1:0-1611 GCF_040642735.1 Micromonospora sp. NPDC047753
GGCGCAGCAGGGGCCGGGCCAGGGCCCAGTAACCGCCGGCGACGGCGTTGCACCTGCTTCGCCGGGTTGACCAAGGTGGAGCCCGGCCTGGTGCCGATCCCCCTGTGGCGACCGGACGACGCTGACGCGGTCGGGATCGACGCCTACGGGGCCGTGGCCCGCAAGCCCTGACCGACACGACGTCCGCCCCGCTCCCGCCGTCGCGCCGGAAGCGGGGCGGACGTCGTTCACCGGGCGCAGCTCATGGTCAGCCCGTCGGGAACCGCACCGGCCGTCACGAGCATCCCGAACGTCGTCGCCCCGTCCAGCACCAGCGTCCCGTTGTAGGACGCGTTGCGGACCGACACGTCGGCGTCGGTGGTCTCGACCACCCCACCCCAGACGGTCTGGACCCGCTCGTCACCGGACCACCGCCAGGAGACGCGCCAGCGGTCCAAGGGTTGCGTCCCGGTGTTGCGGACCGTGACCGTGGCGACGAAACCGTTGCCCCAGCGGGCGTCGATCGTGGCCGTCGCCCGGCACGAGGCCAGCGGGGCGGTCCGCGCCGGCCCGATCATGTACGGGTCGCGCTTGCCGTCAGGGTCGCTGAACCGGTACCAGTACTCCGTGTCGGGCGTCAGACCCCCGATGGTCACCGTGCCGGTGCGCTCCGGCCCGGAAACGGCCTCGGCCACCGGCGTCCGCCACTGTTGGGCGTCCTCGCGGCTGGCGAAGAGGCTGACGGTCATCGGCGGGTCGTAGCCGCAGGGCGGCCGGAAGAAGATCGAGTACGAGATGGTCACGCTGGTGGTGGTGACCCCGGCGACGCTCGCGGTGATCGGCAGGGCCGGCGGGCAGGCGATGGTCGGCGACGGCGACGGCGTGGCCGACAGCGTGGGGGCGGGCGTCGCGTCGGTGCCGCTGGTCGTCCCGGTCCAGGCGGCCAGCGCCATGGTGGTGACAGCGAGGAACATGCGAAGCATCGGAACCTCCGTGGTCAGCGGGCACCGATGACCGAGGTGGTGGCCGGTGCGCGCTCGGGTTTCCGGTCGTCGACGAGGCTGCCCGGCACGGGTGACATGGTCACCTCGCGCGCCCCGTGGACCGGAGGAGATCTGGTGCGCGCTGGCTCCCCGAGCACGACCGAACCACAGCATGGCAGTCGACAGTCATCGAGACAAGGCGATCCCGAAGCCGTCGAGCATCGTCCGCTTTCTCGTCGCCGAAGGGACATCCGCCGGGCGCTCACCCCGAGAATGATCCATCACGGTCTATTCATTCGGACACGGGAGCACACCATGCTCGACGCAAGCAGCACGACCCGGCGACCCCGGGGAGTGAGGGTACTGATCGCGGTGATGCTGGCGGCCGCCGCGCTGGCCGCGCCCAGCCCCGCCGATGCCGCCGTCAGCCGGGCGGAACTGGCCCTCCGCTGGGCGCCCATCCACTACCAGGACGTCGACGCCACCGGCAGCCACGCCCTCAGCGGGCAGTCGGACTACGTCACCCGGGTCGATTTCGACGGCGACCTGGACGGACGCGACAACTGGGACCGGACCGGCCAGGCAGGCGCCGCACTCGCCGCACACGTGTACTACTCCGTCGTGGAGACGAGCACCCACTGGTACATCA
>NZ_JBEYSL010000829.1:0-1596 GCF_040642735.1 Micromonospora sp. NPDC047753
CTTGATCTTTAACCTGCGGGGCGGTGGCATCGACCCCGGCTGATCATGGGGACAGCCCTTGGTCGATCATTCCTCTTGTCTAGGGAAGAAGATCGCAAACCAAGGGCTGTCTGGTGATCAGTGTGCACGATGCCGGGACGAACGGTGGGGTCGGCCGGCTGGCGGCGTTCCGGCGTGAGTTCCACGCCTGTCTGACCGCTCGGCGGGATGCGTTGTTCGAGTTGGCGGACGCGTTGTTGTGTGGTGATGCGCCGGTGCGGTCGCTGGTGGAGTTGTCGCTGGTGGGTGAGCACCGCCGTGGTCACGGTTCGTTGTATGCGGCGTTGAACCGGGGTCGGATCGACGTCGAGCGGCTGCGCAGCGCGGTGGCGGCGGTGCCGTTGCCGCGGGCCGCGGATGGGCGGGTGGTGTTGGCGGTGGATGTGACGTGCTGGTTGCGGCCGGAGGCGCATACCTGCCCGCAGCGGGTGTTGTGTCACACCTACGGGCGCGGCAAGGACACCCACATAGGGGTGCCGGGCTGGCCGTACTCGTTCGTCACCGCCTTGGAGGCCGGGCGCACCTCATGGACCGGGCCGTTGGACGCTCGCCGGCTGGCGCCCGGCGACGACGCCGCAACGGTCACCGCCGGCCAGTTACGCGACGTGGTGCAGCGGCTGATCGCTGTCGGGCAGTGGCGCCCTGGTGATCCGGACGTGTGGATCGTCGCGGACGCCGGTTACGACGGGCCCCGGCTGGCGTTCCTGCTGGCCGATCTGCCGGTGCAGGTTCTGGTGCGGATGCGCTCGGACCGGGTGCTGCGCCGACCCACGCCACCGCGGCTGCCCGGCACCACCGGCCGTCCACGACGCCATGGCGGCGAGTTCATCTTCGGCGACCCGGGCAGCTGGGGCGACCCGGACGTCGCCACGGCCACCGACACCCGTCTCTACGGCACCGCGACCGCGCGGGCCTGGCACCGACTGCACCCCAGACTGACCCACCGCACCGCCTGGACCGCCGAACACGGCCCGCTGCCGATCATCGAGGGCACCGTGATCCTGCTGACCGTCGACCGGCTGCCATCAGGCGCTATCGCGAAACCAGTCTGGCTGTGGTCCTCGCAAGCAACCGCCACCACCGCTGAGGTCGACCTGCTCTGGCAGGCGTTCCTGCGCCGCTTCGACATCGAGCACACCTTCCGCATGCTCAAGCAAACCCTGGGCTGGACCAGCCCGAAGCTACGAGACCCGAAAGCCGCCGACCGGTGGACCTGGCTCGTGTTAGCCGCCTACACCCAACTACGCCTCGCCCGAGGCGCCGTCGGCGACCTACGTCGGCCCTGGGAACGCCCCGCACCACCCGAACGACTCACCCCAGCCCGTGTCCGCCGAGGCTTTCGGCACCTACGCACCAAAGCCGGCAACCCCGCCTGCGCACCGAAACCCTCCCGGCCAGGACCCGGCCGACCACCCGGACTACCCAACCGCCACCCAGCAGCCCGCCACGACGTCCACATCGTCACCACCGCCACCAGCACAAAACCGAAACGCGACACAAAGAAAACGAACACTTCGAATACCCCAAGGCCACGCCGCACAGGTTAAAGATCAAGCT
>NZ_JBEYSL010000830.1:0-1596 GCF_040642735.1 Micromonospora sp. NPDC047753
TACGCCACCTGTGTCACCGCAGAAAGTGCAAGATCGCGCGATAGTGGGTCTCCCGGACGGCGGCAACTCCTCCGTCGATGATGGAGTTGTGGTGGGGCACAGAACGGTTTTTCGTGGCTAAAGCGGCCACCATAAATCCATGATCGACGGAGTGGGCGGGGCAGGGCGGGGCGGGGGTCGGTGCTGGTGGGTCGCTCTGTGGTGCGGGAGCGGGTCGGTGGTTTCCGTCCGTCGCTGTGTGCTTTGGGTCGCCTGACCGGCGCTAGGATGACCGCCGTGCAGTTCGGGGTGCTCGGGCCGCTCGCCGTGACCACGGACGTCGGCGAGCCGGTGGTGGTGCCCGGCACCAAGGTGCGGGCGTTGCTGGCCGACCTGTTGGCCAACCGCAACCAGGTGGTCTCGGCGGACCGCCTCATCGACGACCTGTGGGGTGACGACGCTCCCGCCAATCCGACCGGGGCCCTCCAGGTGCGGATATCGCAACTGCGCAAGGCGCTCAACGATGCCGAGCCCGGCGCCCGCGAGCTGGTCGAGTCCCGGCCACCCGGCTACCTGCTGCGGGTCGACGCGGTCGACGTCGACCGCTTCGACGAGCTGGCACGCTGCGCCGACGTCGAACGGTTGACCGAGGCCCTCGCCTTGTGGCGCGGCGAGGCGTACGCCGACGTGGCCGACGCCGAGTTCGTGCGGGCCGAGGCGGCCCGCCTCGCCGAGCAGCGCCTCGTCGTTCAGGAGCGGTTGGCGCAGGCCCGGCTGGCCCGGGGTGAGCATGACCTGGTGGCCGCTGACCTGGCTGAGCTGGTCGCGAGGCATCCGCTGCGCGAGGGCCTGCGGGCGGTGCAGCTTCGCGCGTTGTACGCGGCCGGCCGCCAGTCCGAGGCGTTGGAGAGCTACGCCGAGCTACGGGCCCGCCTCGCCGAGGAGTTGGGCCTCGACCCCGGCCCGGAGCTGGTCGCCCTGCACCGCAGGATCCTCGAACAGGACGCCGGCCTGAACGCCCCGCCGAAGGCCGCGATCGTCCGGGGCAACCTGCCGGCCCCGCTCGACGAGTTGATCGGGCGGGACGAGGCGCTGGCCGAACTGCGGGCGTTGCTGCCCCGGCAGCGGCTCGTCACGCTGGTCGGTCCGGGCGGCGTCGGCAAGACCCGGCTGGCCACCGAGACGGCCCGCGCGGCGTCCTACCCGGACGGCGTCCGACTGGTCGAGCTGGCCCCGCTCCCGGCCGGTGACGCCCGCGTCGCCGAACAGGTCCTCGGCGCTCTGGGCGCACACGAGGCCGCCGGAACAACCCAGTCCCCCGCCGACCGGTTGGTCACGGCCCTGCGGCACCGGCAGTTGCTGCTCGTGCTGGACAACTGCGAACACGTCATCGAACCGGTCGCCGAGCTGGTCGCCCGGCTGCTGCGCGACGTGCCCGGGGTGAGCGTGCTGGCCACCAGCCGGGAGCCACTCGGGCTGACCGGTGAGCGGCTCTGGGAGGTACCCCCACTGCCGGTGCCCGACGACGGTGACCTGGACGCGGTCCGGCGCCGGACTGCGGGCGACGCTGGACCAGTTGAGGGAGGCGACCCGGGCCGGCGACCGGATGGCCAGTTT
>NZ_JBEYSL010000831.1:0-1595 GCF_040642735.1 Micromonospora sp. NPDC047753
CATCGAGCACCCTCCACAGGGGACAGTGCACCGGTCAGGAGGGTGGAGGGCCGGGTGGGATGAAGGGCAGGTCGGCGGGTGGGCCGGCTTCGATGAGACGCCAGAGGGCATCGGTGTCCAGGTGTTCCTCGACCAGGTCGCCGAGCAGGTCGAGCGAGTTTTCCCGGGCGGCGGCGAAGCTGGTGGCCGGTGCGACCCGGAACCCGCTGCGACCGGCCAGACGAGCGGCCTCGGTGAGGAACCACCGGCGGAAATCGTCAGACTCGAACGCCCCGTGCCAGTGCGTGCCGTGCACCACGCCGAGCACGGCGCCCTCTCCGACGCCGTCGTCGCTGGTCAGCAGCGGGGTCAGGCTCGGGTCGGCCTGCGAGACGTACCCGTGGTGGATCTCGTAGCCCCGCACCGGAAGGCCACCGGGGCCGGTGCCCACCGACTGCCGGACGGTCTTGCGCGGGGCGAAGGTGATGTCGATGGGCAGCAGGCCGAGCCCCGGCACGCTGCCCTGCCGGCTCTCCACCGGATCGTTAATGGCGCGGCCGAGCATCTGGAAGCCCCCGCAGAGGCCGAGCAGGGGCTTGCCGGCCGCCACATGGGTGGCCACCGCGTCGGCGAGACCGGTCTCACGCAGCCACCCGAGGTCGGCGACGGTGGACTTGGAGCCGGGTAGGACGACCAGATCGGCGGCGGCCAGTTCGGCCGGTTCGATGGTGAGGCGCACCCGGACGCCCGGCTCGGTGGCGAGCGCCTCCACGTCGGTGGCGTTGCTGATCCGGGGTAGGCGGACGACGGCCACGTCCAGCCATTCCCTGCCGTGCGGGGCGGCGGGTCGACCGAGCACCCGACCGTAGGCGAGTGAGTCCTCCGCGTCGAGCCACAGGTCCAGTGACCAGGGCAGCACCCCGTACGTGGGACGGCCGGTGACCTGACGCAACATGTCCAGACCCGGCTGGAGCAGCCCGAGGTCGCCCCGGAACTTGTTGATCACGAATCCGGCGATCAGCGCCTGGTCGGCCGGGTCGAGCAGGGCCACGGTGCCGAACATCGAGGCGAAGACACCGCCCCGGTCGATGTCGCCGACGACGATGGTGGGCAGGTTGGCGTGCCGGGCCAGCCCCATGTTGACGTAGTCACCGGCCCGCAGGTTGATCTCCGCAGGGCTGCCGGCGCCCTCGCAGATCACCACGTCGTACGTCTCGCGCAGCTCGGCCAGCGCGGCGTACGCGGTCTCGGCGAGCCGGGGACGCAACTGCCGGAAGGTGCCCGCGGTGATCGTGTCGACCGCCTCGCCCAGCAGCACCACCTGACTGGCCAGGTCGCTGCCCGGCTTGAGCAGCACCGGGTTGAACCGCAGGTCGGGTGCGAGCCCGCACGCCGCGGCCTGCATGGCCTGGGCACGCCCGATCTCGCCGCCGCGCCCGTCCGCCCCGACGACCACCGCCGAGTTGTTCGACATGTTCTGCGCCTTGTACGGCGCCACCTTCACGCCCTGCCGGTGCAGCCAACAACCCCCGGCTGGTCGCCATCGGCGCGGTCGTGATCGGCATCGTGCTGGCAGCCGCGATCCAGGCGCTGACCGGCTACTTCACCGAGACCAA
>NZ_JBEYSL010000832.1:0-1588 GCF_040642735.1 Micromonospora sp. NPDC047753
GTTCAGCGGGGCGGCGAGCGCCGACACGTTTTGCGGGCCAGGGTCTCCTGGGCCGCGTCGGTGGTGTCGGCGGGCAGCCCGGCCGGCAGGCCGTCGACGATCTCGCGGCGGTAGACCGCCGCGCCCACGCTGCCCAGGATCGCCATCCCCAGCGCACCGCCCAGCTCGCTGCTGGACTCGGTCAGCGCCGAGGCGACACCTGCCTGCTCGGGCGGTGCCGCGCCGATGACCAGCTCAGTGACGAGAGACATCACCATCACCAGGCCGGCGGCGTAGACACTGGCGCCGACGAGCAGCAGCCACAGCGGCGTCTCCGGGGTGACCCGGGTCAACACCACGAAACCGACCACGGCGATTCCGAACCCCGTACCGATCAGGTACGCCCGTTCGACGCGCTGGGCGAGGGCGGCCGCGGCCGGCGCGACTCCGCCGACGGCGAGGGACGGCACGAGGCTCCACAGTGCCGCCCGCAGCGGGCTCAGGCCGAGCACCAGTTGGAGGTGCTGGGTGGTGAAAATGGCGAAGCCGACGATGGCGAACATCGCCAGCAGGTTGACAGCGAGCGATCCGGCGAAGCCGCGGCGGCGGAACAGCGTGAGGTCGACCATCGGGTACGCCTGGGTCCGCTGCCGGTGCAGGAAGAGCGCCCCCACCAGCAGACCGCCGACGATGGCGAGGACGCGCGCCGGGCTGAGGCCGTCCCGGGCCATCTCCTTGATGCCGTAGATCACCGGCAGTAGCGCGCCGAGCGACAGGGCCGCGCTGACCAGGTCGAACCGCCCGGTCGCCGGGTTGCGGAACTCGGGCACCAGGAGCGGCACGAGCAGTAGCAACATCAGCATCGCCGGGATGTTGATCAGGAAGATCGAGCCCCACCAGAAGTGCTCCAGCAGGATGCCGCTGAGCACCGGCCCGATCGCGATGCCGCCGGTGAGAGTGGCGGTCCAGACGGCGATGGCCGTGCCGCGCTGCTTGGCGTCGTGGAACATGTTGCGCACCAGCGCGAGCGTCGAGGGCATCAGGGTGGCCCCACCGACGCCGAGCACGGCACGCGCGGCGATGAGCGTCGCGGTGCTGTCGGCGTACGCGGCCAGCAGCGACGCCGCGCCGAACGCGGTGGCGCCGATCAGCAGGAGCCGGCGTCGGCCGATCCGGTCACCCAGGGCGCCCATGGTGATGAGCAGCCCGGCCAGCACGAAGCCGTAGATGTCGAAGATCCAGAGCTGCTCGGTGGCGGTGGGGCGCAACTCCGCGCTGATGAACGGGACGGCGAAGTAGAGCACCGACACGTCCATCGAGACCAGGAGCAGCGGCAGCATCAGCACGGTGAGCCCGATCCACTCCCGTCGGCCCGCCCGCGGTGCCGGTGTGGTGGTGATCGCCATGATCAGTTCTCCTTCTGCGTATGACGTACGCTGTTATGCGTAGACCATACGCAGAACTAGGATGGCAGGGCAAGGAGGAAATGTGGCGGCGAAGACAGACGACGGCGGGCCCGTACTCCCGCCGGCCATCGAGAGCGCGTGGGGGCTGCGGGAGCGACCACCCAAGGGCCCCCGGCCGGGAATGAGCGTGCCCACCATCGTGG
>NZ_JBEYSL010000833.1:0-1585 GCF_040642735.1 Micromonospora sp. NPDC047753
CAAACCAACCCCACCATATCACCCCCCACCACGATTTTCTGTTCTCCTCGACCCTCCAACACCGCTACGGGGGGGGGGCGCGCCCGGGGGGGGGGCGGCGCCCCGGCGGAGCGAACTGTCGACTCAGGCGTCGGCCTGGTCCTCCCGAAGGTTCTTCACCAGGTTCGGGTCGACCGGGACACCCGGGCCCATCGTGGTGGTCAGGATGACCTTGCGGAGGTACTTGCCCTTGGCCGCGGACGGCTTGGCACGCAGCACCTCGTCGAGCACCGCAGCGTAGTTGTCCACCAGCTGGGTCTCCGTGAAGGAGGCCTTGCCGATGATCAGGTGCAGGTTGGAGTGCTTGTCCACCCGGAAGGTGATCTTGCCGCCCTTGATGTCCTGCACCGCCTTGGTGACGTCCATGGTCACCGTGCCGGTCTTCGGGTTCGGCATGAGACCGCGCGGGCCCAGGATCCGCGCGATCCGGCCGATCTTGGCCATCTGGTCCGGCGTGGCGATCGCCGCGTCGAAGTCGAGCCAACCACCCTGGATGCGGGCGACCAGCTCATCGGTGCCCACCTCGTCCGCACCCGCGGCGGCGGCCTCTTCGGCCTTCGCGCCGCTGGCGAACACGATCACGCGGGCGGTCTTACCGGTGCCGTGCGGCAGGTTGACCGTGCCGCGGACCATCTGGTCCGCCTTGCGGGGGTCGACGCCGAGGCGCATGGCGACCTCGACCGTGGCGTCGAACTTGACGTTGGTGGTCTCCTTGGCCAGCTTCACGGCCTCGGTGGGGGTGTAGAGCTTCGACCGGTCGATGACGTCGGCGGCCTTGCGGTAGCTCTTGCTGCGCTGCATTGCTGATTACTCCTGTGGTCTCTGGCGGGCCGCTCGGCGCGAGCCCTCCCACGGTCGGAACGAAGGTCGGGGCCGACGTCAGTCGTTGACGGTGATGCCCATCGACCGGGCGGTGCCGGCGATGATCTTCTCGGCCTGGGCGATGTCGTTGGCGTTGAGATCGGCCATCTTCTTCTCGGCGATCTCACGCAGCTGGGCGCGGCTGACCGAGCCGACCTTCTCGGACTGCGGAACACCCGAGCCCTTCTGCACACCGGCGGCCTTGATCAGCAGCCGGGCGGCGGGCGGGGTCTTCAGCACGAACGTGAAGGACCGGTCCTCGTACACGCTGATCTCGGCGGGGACGATGTCGCCCCGCTGAGACTCGGTCTGCGCGTTGTAGGACTTGCAGAACTCCATGATGTTCACGCCGTGCTGGCCGAGCGCGGGGCCGACCGGCGGCGCCGGCGTGGCCTGGCCCGCCGGCAGCTGAAGCGTGAACGTCTTGACGAGCTTCTTCTTCGGAGGCATGTCACTTCCTGGGGCTTGGAGCTGGGAAAATGCGGCTGTCGCCGCCCTCGGGCGCGCACGGTCAGCGCGGTGCGACAGCGGCGACATTCAAGAGTAGCGCAGGCCGCAGCCCACTCGTCCGCCGAGGTCGAGCGAGAGCGCGTACGCCGACGTCGGCGGCGGGCCGCCACAGTGCAAGAGGCCTATCTGGGGGAGTCGCTGGGAGCGCGAGGAGTGAGCCGGGTTTGCGAGCCCC
>NZ_JBEYSL010000834.1:0-1556 GCF_040642735.1 Micromonospora sp. NPDC047753
GCCCAGCCTCGTGTCGGTGCTGGCCGGGGCGGACCCGCAGCCGTGGCGACGACTGCTGCTCGGCGCGGCGGCGACCGGCGCGGTGCTGGCCGGCGCGACCCGCCGGTGGCAGGCGCCGGTGCTGCTCGGCGGCGGGGTGCTGACGCTGCTGGCGCTGCACGAGCTGGCCCGGGGGTGGGATCTGCTGCCCCGGTGGATCTACCTGGGGATCGGCGGGCTGGCGCTGGTCGGACTCGCCGCCACCTATGAGCGGCGTCGACGTGACCTGGCTCGACTGCGCGCCGCGGTGGGCCGACTGAGCTGAGCCGAACCCGTAGGGGTAGGGCCTGCCCTACCCCCCATTCGGGGGCTGTCGGGGTTACTCAGCGCTACCGCGATCGGGAGACTTGACAGTAAGCCCGAACCACCCTGGCGCGGGCGCAAGAGGAACGGGAGCAGCGATGGCGCTCGGAGCGGTGGCGGAACCGCCGGTACGACGGCGAGGCAGTGACTACGCACAGTTGTCCCGACGGATCAGCCAGGCGGGCCTGCTGGAGCGGCGCCCCGGCTGGTACGTCACCCGCATCGTGCTCACCCTCGGTGCCTTCGTGGCCGGCTGGGTGGCCGTGTTCCTGCTCGGCGACTCCTGGTGGCAGCTTCCCCTCGCGGCCCTGATGGCGGTGGCCACCACGCAGGTCGCGTTCCTCGGCCACGACGCCGGGCACCGCCAGATGTTCCGTCGGCGTCGCCCCAGCGAGCTGGTGGGCCTGTTCGCCGGCAACGCGGCGGTCGGGCTCAGCTACGGCTGGTGGGTCGACAAGCACAACCGGCACCACGCCAACCCGAACCACGAGGACGAGGACCCGGACGTCGGCGCGGGCGCCCTGGTGTGGACGCACGAGCAGGCGCTGGAGACCCGTGGGATCGGTCGCTGGATGGCCAAGCGGCAGGCGTACCTCTTCTTCCCGATGCTCCTGCTGGAGGGCCTGAACCTGCACGTGGCGAGCATCCGGGCCATCGTCGGCCGGGAGCCGAACGGCGGGTACACCGTGCCGATGCGGTACCGGGCGGCCGAGGCGGCGCTGCTCCTCGCGCACACCGTCGGCTATGTCGCGCTGCTGCTGGCGGTCATGTCCCCGGTCAAGGCGCTGCTCTTCGCCGTCGTGCACCAGGCCCTGTGGGGTCTCTACATGGGGTGCGCGTTCGCGCCGAACCACAAGGGCATGCCGATGCCGACCGCCGAGGACGAGTTGGACTTCCTGCGTAAGCAGGTGCTGACCTCCCGCAACGTGCGGGGCAGCCGGTTCGTGGACACCGCGTTGGGTGGGCTGAACTACCAGATCGAGCACCACCTCTTCCCGAACATGCCCCGCGCCAACCTGCGCCGGGCCCAGCCGATCGTCAGGGCGTACTGCGTCGAGCAGGGCATCCCGTACGCCGAGACCGGGCTCGTCGAGTCGTACCGGCAGGCACTCGGTCACCTGCACGAGGTGGGCTCGCCGCTGCGCGGCTGACCAGACCGGCCGCTGCGCGGCTGACATGAGGATCGAGCGGTGGGGCGGGCATCTGACGATGCC
>NZ_JBEYSL010000835.1:0-1530 GCF_040642735.1 Micromonospora sp. NPDC047753
CCGGTACGCGGTCCGCCGGGCCAGCCAAACCGCAGCACGGTGCCGACGGTCAGCTTGGTGACGTCGTACAGCAGGGGCTGAGGGCCGGTCAGCCCGGCGCACCGAGCGGCTAAGCTGAGCGCGCCATGACGACTTCTGGACCTTCCGACCGCTCCGAGCGCGGCACCGAGCGGCAGAACTGGATCGAACGCCGGCGGGAGAAGATCCGCGCCGAGGTCGACCGTAACCGGCGCGGTGACTACACAGTGCCGACGTGGGTGCTGGCCCTGGCGCTGGCGCTCATCGTGGGCGGCTGGCTAGCCCTGATCTTCCTGGCCTGACCCGGACGCACCCTCAAGTCTGATCAAGAGGTTTGCGTCAAGCCGAGCCCGGTTTCTGACGTAAATCTCTTGACCAACTCGGGGTTGGGTCAGGGGAGCAGGGTTGCTGCGTGGCGGCCGGCGGCGGCTGCTGCCAGGAAGTAGGCGTGGTCGGCGTCGAGGCCCCGCCCCATCGTCGACAGCGGCACCGCGCTGGCCCGCAGCGCGGCGTCCAGACCGTCGGTGAGCACCCGGACGATCCGGTGCCGGGTCGCCAGGGGCGCCAGCGCCGCGTCCACCTCGGCGGCCAGGGCCGGGTCCAGGTCGTCGGGCACCACCAGCTCCGCCGCGGCGAGCGCCACCCGGCCGTACGCGGTGAGGCTGTGGTGTGACACGCCCCGGTGTCGGGGGCGGAGGTCGGCGTCGGAGATGCGCAACGAGCCGACCGGCTTCCCGCCCAGCGTGGCGATCGCGTTGACCGCCTCGCCGACGGCGACGCCGGAGAAGCCCCACCGGGTGCCGGTGCCCAGGTTGCCGGGCCCCTGGGCCACGATCGCCACGTCCGCGTCGAGCACGTGGCGGGCGGCGAGCAGACCACCGTGCAGGGTGGTGGCCTCCAGGTCGCCACCGAACGCCTGCCCGACGGTGATCGTGCCAACCAACTCGCCCCGCAGCCCGGCGAGGGTACGGGAGAACCAGGCGGGCAGCGCCCCACCGTCGGTGAGCAGGTACGCCACCCGCGCCTGCGGGGCGTCGGCCCGGATGCCGGCCAGGATCGCCGGGAGCGCCGAGTGCAGGTCGGCGGTGACCACGGGCAGCCCGCCCAGGTCGTCCGCGTCGGCCAGCACGTCGCGGTGCGGGGAGGCCTCCTCGTCGACGCCGAGGAGGATCGGCTGCAACGGCGTGTAGCGGGCCTTGACCAGATGCCCGGCGTCGCGGGTGTCGGCGACCTCCGGCGGGTCCGGCGGCAGTCGGTCGGGCAGGGCGACCACCAGGGCGTACCCGCCGGTGCCCAGCCCCATCAGCAGCGCGCCCGCGTTGAGCAGCACCCGGTCGCCGGGCTGGGGCGTGCCGACCAGCTCCGGGTAGGCCAGCGCGCGCATCCGCGTGCCGTCGGGCAGGTCGACGTCCAGCTCCACCGCCCCGGTCCACTGCCGTCGCAGCGTCGCCACCGTCCCCGTACGCCATCGCACCATGACGGGCACGCTAGCCGCGCGGGCGTGGCGGCCCG
>NZ_JBEYSL010000836.1:0-1520 GCF_040642735.1 Micromonospora sp. NPDC047753
CCACCGCCACCAGCACAAAACCGAAACGCGACACAAAGAAAACGAACACTTCGAATACCCCAAGGCCACGCCGCACAGGTTAAAGATCAAGCTAGGGTCTGTGCCGAAGTCGGTCAGACCGACTCTTGACTGCCGTCGTCGTCAACGTGGTGCCTGAGCGACAGGTTTCTGGGCGAGAAGAAACCCCTGGCCAGGGCTGTCCGGTCCATCGGCGGGGACGCCACCCCAGAACACAGTTGTGAAGCCAGCGTCGGTGCAGCTCTGTTCCGCCTCCCGTGGGGTCTGCCAGTAAAGGTCGAACTCGACGCCGAGATTCGCGCTGCGTCCCGCGCGTCGGACCTGACTGCTCCCGGCCTTGAAAGCCGTCACCAGATAGCAGCCCGGCTTGATAACGCGGTACAGCTCGCCAAAGCCCACTTGTCGGTCGTCCGGTGCCAAGAAGATGAGGGAGTACCAGCAAACCGCGCCTACCAGCGACGCGTCCTCGAAGGGCAGCTCACGCAGGTCGGCGACGTCGAATCGGTAAGCCGCATGGTCACGGCGGGCCACGCGGATCATCTCGGGTGAGAGGTCGACTCCCCAGGGCGTCAGGCCCTTGGCCGCCAGGTAGGGCGCGAGGCGCCCCGATCCGCAGCCGATGTCGCCGATGTTGGTGCCCAGCCCCGTGGCAAGCGCCAGTACACAGAAAAGGTCGAGGACGGCTCTCTCCGCGGGCATGCGATCCAGGGCATCATTCAGGCGTTCCGCATAGAGCTCGGCGAGGACGTCGTGCGCGGCTCGCAACTCTTCGGTCTTGGCGTCCACGGAGAGGACAGTAGGACCCCCCACCCACCCGCACCTGCCGCCGTCCGGGCGATCAGTGCGGGAAGGCGCGGGGTATGCGCGCGGCGAAGAGCTCGTCGCGGAACGCTTGGATGCGGGTGATGACCTGCCGTCTGCCGACGGTGTTCTCGATGCGGTCGAGGTAGAGGCCACACCACCATGCTGTCCGATCCCACGGGTACCGTCACAAAACCAGACATGGGATACAGTCGATGAGATGGCGACGACCCTTCATCCGGATCCGCGTCCGTCCGCCTCGCGCCTGTCGGCACGACCGTGGTCACTGGTCGCCGTCGCCGGCTTGACCGGCGCCGCACTCGGGGCCCTCGCCTGTTACTCCCTGTTGACGCCCCGCTGGGGGGTACCGCACGCGGTCACGGGCACCGTCGTAGCGGTCAACGCCGACGCCAACGCGTTCGTGGTCCGGCCCGATGGGCGGCAACCGTCGGCGAACAAGGCCGACGACGGCGGCCATGGCTATCAACTGGGCCCGGTGGAGTGGGTCGACTACGCCGGCCAGACCCACCACGAAGGAACACCCGTCTGCCTGGCTCCGCTCTCCGAAGGGGCCAAGGTCGAGCTGATGGTGGTGGATGTGCGCGGAGGCACCGGTGGGCCGGACGCGCTGATCACCCGGGTCCGGTGCCTGAGCGTCCGGTGATCGACCGACCGCTGATGCGGAGCCCCGGTGCTCGCGG
>NZ_JBEYSL010000837.1:0-1492 GCF_040642735.1 Micromonospora sp. NPDC047753
GGGCGTAGCCGGTAGCCGCGACCGGGGCGCCCGGTGTTGGAGACGTGCGGGTCCTGGTGCACTTCCGGGCACCGCTGATCGAGACGTTCGTGAAGACCGTGTCGGCCCGTGACTCGTCGAGGGTGGGCAGCGGCACCGACTCGCCGGCGACCACGTACGACTGCTGGACCGTTACGAGACCGTGACACCGGTATTTCGGATCTGGTGTTGACGCAATCTATGTGAGCGCTAACACTACCCGAAAGATGACAGTGGGCCCCGGCAGTCGGCGGGGGAGTCCAGAGAGGAGAAGCCCGTGGGCAGGAAATTCCTGGTTGCTCTCGGCGGCGCGGCACTCGCGCTGAGTTTGGCGGCGTGCAGCGGCGGGGGTGCGGGCAGCGGTGAGAAGTCCGGCGACGAGAAGCCGAGCGACCTGACCATCGGTGTTTCGATGCCGACCCAGACGTCGGAGCGGTGGATCGCCGACGGCAACGCGGTGAAATCGAAGCTGGAGGCCAAGGGCTACAAGGTCGACCTCCAGTACGCCGGCGACGACATCCCCACGCAGTCGCAGCAGGTCGACCAGATGATCACCCAGGGTGCCGATGTTCTGGTGCTCGCGGCGATCGACGGCACCGCCCTCAGCAGCCAGCTGCAGGCCGCCGCGGCCGCGAAGATCCCGGTCATCTCCTACGACCGGCTGATTCGTGGCAGCAAGGACGTCGACTTCTACGTCAGCTTCGACAACTACAAGGTCGGCGTCGCCCAGGGCACCGCGCTGCTCGTCGGTCTCGGCCTGCTGAACAAGGACGGCTCGAAGGGCACCGCCAAGGGGCCACTGAACGTCGAGCTCTTCGCCGGGTCGCTGGATGACAACAACACCCAGTACTTCTTCGGCGGGGCGATGGACACGCTGAAGCCGTTCATCGAGGACGGGACGCTGGTCGTCAAGTCCAAGCAGACCACCCCCGAGCAGGTAGCCATCCTGCGGTGGCAGCAGGAGACCGCGCAGAAGCGGATGGAGAACCTGCTGACCTCCAGCTACAACGACGGCTCGAAGGTCGACGGGGTGCTCTCCCCGTACGACGGCATCTCCCGCGGCATCATCACCGCCCTGCAGAACGCCGGCTACGGCAAGGGCGCGAAGAAGCTCCCCGTGGTGACCGGCCAGGACGCGGAGATCGCCTCGATCAAGCTGATCAACGACGGCGTGCAGAGCTCCACGGTCTTCAAGGACACCCGGCTGCTGGCCGAGCAGGCCGTGAACGCGGCCGAGGCCTTCCTGCAGAAGAAGGAGCCGCAGGCCAACGACACCAAGACGTACAACAATGGTGTCAAGGTCGTCCCGGCGTACCTGCTGCCGATCGCAACCGTCTACAAGGACGACATCAAGGCGACGCTGATCGACTCCGGCTACTGGTGAACCGTGGCAGCCGCTCGGACCATTCCAGCGCGTAGTCACCGAGACCGCTGCCGATCTCGATCGGGTCGTCGCCGAGGTACGGCACGGCCA
>NZ_JBEYSL010000838.1:0-1492 GCF_040642735.1 Micromonospora sp. NPDC047753
CTCGCGTTCGGCGACCAGCCGGGTGGCCTGGGTGACGTTCACTGGGTGACCTCTCGGAAGATCTCGGTGAGCGAGGGGCTGACCGGGCGGAAGGCGCGGACCGGGCCGCGCGCGAGGGCGGCCCGCAGCACGGGCTGTTCGTCGGTGCCGGCCGGCAGGTCGAAGACCACCCGCGCGCCGTCCAACTCGACAACTGTCACACCGGGGTGGTCGCGTACCCAGCCGGCGTCGTGTTCCACGACCAGCTCGAAGCGGGGCACCGTGTACGAGTCGCGCAGCTGCTGCCGGCTGCCGGCGGCCCGGATGACCCCGTCCCCGATGATCACCAGGTCGTCGCAGAGGCGCTCCACCACGTCGAGCTGGTGACTGGAGAAGAGCACCGGCGCGCCGGCCGAAGCCCGTTCCCGCAGCACGGCCACGACGGTCTCCACGGCCAGCGGGTCGAGGCCGGAGAACGGCTCGTCGAGCACCAGCACCTCGGGATCGTGGACCAGCGCGGCGGCGATCTGGGCCCGCTGCTGGTTGCCCAGCGACAGCGTCTCCAGCAGGTCGTCGCCGCGCTCGCCGAGCCCGACCCGGTCCAGCAGCGCGTCGGTGGAACGTCGTGCCGCGGCGGCGTCCAGCCCGTGCAGCCGGCCCAGGTAGGTCACCTGCTCGCGGGTGGTCATCTTGGGGTAGAGGCCCCGCTCCTCCGGCATGTAGCCGAAGCGCCGGCGGTCCTGCGGGGTCAGCGCGGTGCCGCCCCAGCTCACCTCGCCCGCGTCGGGGGCGAGCACACCCAGGATGATCCGCATGGTGGTGGTCTTGCCGGCGCCGTTGGCGCCCACGAAACCGGTCATCCGGCCGGCGGACACCTCGAAGGACACGTTCCTGAGCACCTGACGGTCGCCGAAGCTGCGGTCGACGCCGTCGAGGCGAAGCGTTCTGGTCACGCACACACGCTAGATCGATCACGCCGCCGTGCCGTCCGTCCGGCGGGTGAGCGGGCGGGTCCACCTCGCGGCGGACGCCGTCACCCGCCCGGGCGGACCACCCCGTTCTCGTACGCGAACACCACTGCCTGCACCCGGTCGCGCAGGCCGAGCTTGGCCAGTACCCGACTCACGTGCGTCTTCACCGTCGCCTCGCCCAGGTGGATGGCCGCGGCGATCTCCGCGTTGCTCGACCCGGCGGCGAGCAGCATCAGCACCTCCCGTTCGCGCGGGGTCAGCCCGGCCAGCGCGGCCTCGGCGTCCGGGCCCCGGTGGGCGGTGCCCGCCGGGTCACCGGGTCGGGCGAAGGTGGAGATCACCCGGCGGGTGATCTCCGGGGCGAGCAGACCGTCGCCCCTGGCCAGCACCCGGATCGCCTCGATCAGCTCCTCCGGCGTGCCGTTCTTGAGCAGGAAGCCGCTGGCCCCGGCCCGCAGCGCCGCGAACAGGTAGTCGTCGCGGTCGAAGGTGGTGAGGATCAGCACCGCCGGCGCCCCGGGGCCGTCGGCGACGATCTGCCG
>NZ_JBEYSL010000839.1:0-1480 GCF_040642735.1 Micromonospora sp. NPDC047753
TCCGGGCGCCCCTGTCCCCCAAACATATGGGGGGGGGGGGGCCGGCCGCCCTAACCGCCGGGGGCTGCTGGCCACCGACCGCACCAACGACGACTCACGCGAAGGTCAGTCGGTGATCACCGGCCAGGCGTAGGCCAGCAGGGCGCAGGCGGCGCCCAGAAGCGCGAGCGAGACACCCCTCGTGGGCAGCGGCAGAGCAGCGAGCACGATCAGGATGACGGCGACAACGTAGAGAAATGCCTGGACCGACATGGTGCTCTCCTCAATCAGGGGTAGCGGGCGGCTGCCTTCAACCGCCGGGATGCCCCCCGGCGTGATCGCGGAAACCTCCTGATGATCACGGTTCGGCCCACAGTGGTGCGTCCGCCGCGGTGTCTACGGCGCGAGCAGCAGCGCCTCGGCGCCAACCGGTCGAAAACCCGCCGCCTGGAACGCGCGCACGCTGCGCGCGTTGCCGGCGGCCTGCTGGGCCCAGACCGGCTGACCGTCGGGCACCAGATGTCGGGCGGCCGTCGCCAGCGCCCGTCCCAGACCCCGGTGGCGACACTCGTCGTCGACCTCTGTCGCCGCCTCCCATCGGCCGGCCACCCCGCGGCCGAGCACGACCACCCCACCCTCGGCGGCCCAGACACGGATGTCGTCACGACGCCGACGTGCCCTGACCTCGCGAGGATGACCCGCGTCCGCCAGCTCGGTCAGCGGCAGTGGAGGTGGCCCGTCAAGGCTGCTCGCCACGGTCAGCAGGTCGATCGTGTCCATGGAACGCCGAGTGTGGTCGAGCAACGCACCCAGGAAACGCGGATTCATCGTGGCCGCCAGTGGATCGCAGTCGATTGACGCCAACGTACGGCGTACCCACTGGGGGTCCTCGTCGGTGAACACCACCGAGTGTCCGGTGAAGGCGATGACTCCGGCATCACGGCGGCTTGGCTGTGGCACCACTGTGGTTCCACCGTCCGGTGGCGGGAAGTGCCCGTGCGCCGCCGCGTCCAGGATGTCGGTCAACGTGCTGGCCATTGTCGCCCTCTCTTCGGTCCCCCGACCGCGCGGCTGCCGACAGGGGACGCGGCAATGCGCTTCCCGCCCGTTGTCAGCGCGCGACCAGACAGTCTTGAGACATCCTGCCGCGCGACGTGAGCAGCTGTGGGGCCGCCGTGATGTGATGCAGATCAATGACGATCAAGGGTGTGACCCGGCCTCCGGATCACACCCTTGACACAGTCGATGATCTGGACGGCGCCGCCGACGGCCCCGCCCGCTACCCCGAAGGGTCAGCAGCCGATCCGGCTCGACCCCATCGCGACGTCGTCGTACCAGAGGGTGTCGGCTCCGCCGCCGTAGCTCTCCCAGCCCAGCTTCAGGTCGGTGAGCTGCGGCCGCCAGGTGCGGTTGTACCACTGGCCGTCGATGTCGTGGCCGAACACCACGATCGTCGGGCTGCGCGGCGCTCGACTGACCGGCCTCACCCTCATGATCGACC
>NZ_JBEYSL010000840.1:0-1472 GCF_040642735.1 Micromonospora sp. NPDC047753
GTGCGCCGGTCACCACGAGGTGGTGACCGGCGCACGACTCGTACGGCGTGGTCAGGATCAGCGGTAACCGGCGGTCACCACGCTGGCCTGCACGGCGTTCTCGACAGCGTCGGACGGATAGCCGGCGACCATCGCCCCCTCGTAGAAGGTGCCGGCGCTCAGGTTGGCACCGCCGTCGGGCTTGCAGCAGTCACCGCCACTGCCCAGGATGATCGCGCCCTGCTTCTTCATCGGGCTGTATCCCGGCGGGAGCGAGCCGTCGTACAGCGTGTAGAGGCTGCCGGCCTGCGCGTCGCTGCCCTTGATGGCGAACCGGGTGGTGCCGTTGTTCTTCAGCGTCGCGGTGACGAACTTGCTGGCGAACGAGCGTTGGTTCGGGTTCCAGGAGCTGCTGCCGCCCGGGAAGAGACCCCACTCCAGGTCCGCCTGCACCCACGGGCCGCTGCCGGAGCAGCCGCCGAACCAGCACTGCTTGCTGAAGTTGATGGCGTCCATCGCCCCGGCGGCGTCGGCCTTGCGGGTGGTCTCGCTGTTGCCGTAGTCGAAGCAGCATCCGCTGTTGACGTGGGTGCCGCTGGTGACCATGTACATGCCCTCGGGCGCCGCGCCGGTCGGCACTCCGGTGAGGTGCCCGTCGCGCCAGTAGCTGTTGCCCGGGTTGATGTAGAGCGAGTACGCCTTCGCGCCGCCCACGGTCAGCGACTCCGAGGTGGCGATCGCCGGCCTGCTCTGCGGGGAGCCCGGAACGACGCTCGACCCCTGGTACCAGAGGTCGTTGCCGCGCCCGGACTGGTCGAAGACCACGGTGATCACGCAGGTCGTGCCGGTGCAGAACGAGTCCTGCGTCGCCGCGTTGGCGGTGCCGCCGGTGCCCGTGAGCCCGATGTTGCGGGTCGTGTTGTCCGACGAGCGTCGGACCTGGTAGAGGTTGCCGGCGTACGCCTCGTAGAGCGCGCGCGTGGTGCTGTGCGCCGCGATGCACGGGGTGCCGCCGGAGGCGTAGATGTCGCACGGGCGCGCGCCGGTCGGTGGGTTGGTCGGCGGCGGGGTCGTGGTGGTCGGCGAGGCCCACTGCTGGTTGGTGCCGCCGTTGCAGGCCCAAAGGATGATCTTGGTGCCGTTTGCGGTGCCGGCGGCGTTGGCGTCGAGACACAGCCCGGACTGCACGCCGGTGATGGTGCCGTTGCTGTTGACGTTCCACTGCTGGTTGTTCTGACCGTTGCAGTCCCAGATGATCGCCTGGGTGCCGTTGGTGGTGCCGCGGCCGGAGGCGTCCAGGCACTTGTTGCCGTACACCTGGATCTGCTTGCTCGACGTCCACGTCCAGGTCTGGCCGGCGGCACCGTTGCAGTCCCAGAGTTGCGTCTGGGTGCCGTTCGTGGTGCTGGAGTTGGGCACTTCGAGGCAGCGGCCGGACGGCGTGCCGACGATGGGGGTGCTCTGCCCGGGCGGGATGGTGGCCGCCGCGGCGG
>NZ_JBEYSL010000841.1:0-1467 GCF_040642735.1 Micromonospora sp. NPDC047753
GGGCTGCGGGCCGCCGAGATCGCCGCGCTCATCGAACGCGGTGACCCGACGGCGGTGGTCCCCCCACCGGACCGTCCGGCCTGAGCGCTCGCCGGGCCGGGAGGCGCGGAAGCGCCTCCCGGCCCATCGTTCAGCAGGTGATCGGTTTGACCCAGGAACACTCGACGCCCTCCGGGGTACGCGGCGTCTCCGGCACCGCCGGCGGGGCCACCCGTGCCGTCGACGCACCACCCTCGCGGAAGCCGGCAAGCGCCACGCCCGCCCCACCGTCGTGTACCTGGACCGCGGTTCGGCGCGAGCGTCACTCGACGCCGATCTGACAAATCTTAATGTCCATATTGGGCCATTGTTCGTGGCCTTGGGGCAGAAATTGCCCTAGGTAAATAGTTGCTGCAATCAATCAAAAGTTGCTAGCTTCACTGCGGCACCCACGGGGGGCGCTGATCCGACTCATTTTTGAGCCTCGTCGCGGTGTCCGGCGCTCTTTCAGCGTGCGCCGATTCCCTTCTTCGTGGCAGTTCGACCGGCGCGTCATGTGCCGTGGTCCTCGTGTCCTCGTCGTACGCATCGCGTGAAGGGCAATTGATGAGCAGAATTGGTAATGGACGCCGCCTAATTGCGGCACTGGCCGGTGTCGTGCTGGTGATTTCCGGCACTCCGGCGTACGGAAAACCCCCAGGTGAGGCCGAGCCGGCGCCCCGGCCCGGCACCGTACTGCGCCCGCCGACGCCGCAGGGCCGAGACGTGCCTCCCACCCCGCCGGGTCCGTCGAGCGTGCTGCCCTCGGTGGCCCAGGCGACCTCCGCGAAACCCATGCCGCCGGTGCGCCGGGTCCGCGAACTCACCGACCGCCGCACCGCGAGCACCAAGGTCTTCCTGCTGGCCGACGGGCGGATGCAGGCGGAGGCCAGTCGTGAGCCGGTCCACTACCGCGACAGCAAGGGCCGCTGGCAGGACATCAAACCGACGGTGTCGGCCGGCCGCACCTCGGGCTATCCGTACGCCGCCACCCAGAACGCGTTCGCCAGCAGGTTCGGCGACCGCAGTGACCGGGTGCTGTCGTACTCGACAGGCGACCACGGGCTGACCCTCGGGCTCGCCGGCGGCCTGCGTGCCCTGCGCCCGACGGCGAGCGGCAACCGGGTCACCTACCCGGGTGCCGTCGCCGGCGCTGACCTCGTCTACGAGGTGACGCCGTCGGCGGTGAAGGAGCAGATCGTGCTGGCCGCCCCGCCGAGCGGGCCGGCCACGTACACCTTCACGCTGGACACGGACTCCGTCCGCGCAGTGCCGCAGGCCGACGGCTCGGTGTCGTTCTTCGCCACGGACCGGCAGGGTCCGGCGCTGTTCACGATGCCTCGGCCGTACATGTATCCGCACGCTGGACATGCGGGCCAGCCCGTACGACCTGGCGGCCCTCGGCCACCCGCCGGTGCGGGTGGAGACTCCGGACGGTCGGGCGGAGTA
>NZ_JBEYSL010000842.1:0-1466 GCF_040642735.1 Micromonospora sp. NPDC047753
CGTGGCGAGGTTCGTCAACATCTCGACCGACAAGGCCGCCGACCCGGTCAGTGTTCTCGGCTACTCCAAGCGGATCACGGAGCGGTTGACCGCGAACGCCGCCGCGACGCACGGCGGCACGTTCCTCAGCGTCCGCTTCGGCAACGTCCTGTCCAGCCGAGGGTCGGTGGTCACGGCGTTCCGGGCCCAGATCGAGGCGGGGCTGCCGATCACTGTCACTCACCCCGACGTGACGCGTTACCTGATGACAGTGCAGGAAGCGGTGCACCTGGTGCTCCAGGCCGCCGGCATCGGCCGCGACGGCGAGGCACTCGTCCTCGACATGGGCGAGCCGGTACGGATCGACGACATCGCTCGCCAGTTGGCGAGCCAGGCACCGGGACCGGTCCAGATCGTCTACACCGGGCTCCGGCCGGGCGAGAAACTCCACGAGGACCTGATCGGCGCCGGCGAGCGGGACCTGCGCCCGCTGCACCCGCTCATCTCGCACGTGGAAGTGCCCCCACTCGATCCCATCGAGATCACCACGCTGGATCCGTTCGAGGACCCAGAGAAAATCATCGACCGTCTCGCGTGGCTGTGCGCCCAGTCGACCGGCGTGGTCGCACAGCAGTCCGTCAAGTCGACAGCCCCGGCACCCAGCGCGAGCTGAGCCGACACCGACCCCGCAGGTGACGTCCGGGACGATTCCCCGGCGCGCCTGCGGGGTCCGGGCTTGCCGGCCCGACCCGATCATCGCGAGCTGGTCCGACGAGCGCCCACCGGGCCGTGGGCCCGCCTCACGTTGAGCGTCACACCTGGCACCAACGCCGACACGGTCAGCAACGAAACACCCATCGACTGATTGACATCGATCGCGTCACACCGAAGGCTCGCGCCTACAGGTCCTTCACCCAAGGAGGCGCGATGAGACCGAGACGACTGGCGATCGCCAGCGTGGTCACCCTGCTCGGCGCACTGGCACTGACCCCACCGGCCAGCGCGCGGCCGCCGTCCGACCCGGGCGTCCGCGACGGCCTGGAGGTGTACGTCGGCACTGTCGACGCGAAACAGCGGGAGCAACTGCGCGCGGCGGGGGTCGACCTCGGCCACGACGCGAAGGCGGACTCGACCGGCAAGACGACTGTCGAGACGGTGCTCAGCCGCCGGCAGGCGAAACGGCTGACCGACCAGGGCGTCCCGTTGGCGGTGAAGAAGGTGCGCGGCAAGGACGCGTCGCAGGCGCTGCGGGAGCAGGCTGCGGCGGGCTGGGCGGCGTTCCGGCCCTATGGGGAGCCGGGCGGCCTGCGGGACGAGCTGAACGCCACAGCGGCTCGATATCCCAAGCTGACCAAGGTGGAGACGATCGGCCGCACGCAGCAGGGCCAGCCGATTGTCGCCGTGAAGGTCACCAAGAACGCACGGACGGTCGAGGACGGGAAGCGGCCCGCGGTGCTCTACGCGGGCGCGCAGCACGCCCGCGAGTG
>NZ_JBEYSL010000843.1:0-1463 GCF_040642735.1 Micromonospora sp. NPDC047753
GGCCATCCTGGTCTTCGTGCCCGACAACCACCAGAGCTTCCAGTTGGTGTTCACCGAGCGGTTCAACAACTCCGGTTTCGGCGACGGGGCGACCGGCCCGCGGTCGCCGACGGACGCCGCCGGCCCGAGGCCGAGCGCGGCCAGCACCCCGGCGGCCTTGGCGTGCGTCTCGGCCACCTCGCCGGCCGCCGTCGAGTGCCGGACCAGTGTCGCGCCGACCGGCACCCGCAGTCGGCCGGTGGGGGAGATCTCGGCGGTCCGGATCAGGATCGGGGCGTCGAGCGTCTGCCGACCGGCCTCGTCGTGGCCGAGCAGTGCCAGCACGCCCCCGTAGTAGCCCCGGCCCCGGCGCTCGTGCCGGGCGATCACCCGGCAGGCGTTCTCGATCGGGCTGCCGGTGACGGTGGGGGCGAACATCGTCTCGCGCAGCACCTCCCGCACGTCGCGGGTGCCCCGCCCGGCGAGCAGGTACTCGGTGTGCGCCAGGTGCGACATCTCCTTCAGCTGCGGTCCGATCACCTGCCCACCCTGCTCGGCGACGGTGGCCATCATCTTCAGCTCCTCGTCGAGCACCATGTACAGCTCTTCGATCTCCTTCTCATCGGCGAGGAAACGCAGCAGCGCCGCCCGGTCCGCGACGCCACCGGGGCAGCGGAAGGTACCGCTGATCGGGTTCATCATCACCAGTCCGTCGTCGACGCTGACGTGGCGCTCCGGGCTGGCGCCGACCAGCGTCCGGGTGCCGGTGTGCACCACGAACGTCCAGTACGCGCCGCGCTCGGCAATCAGCAGCCGGCGTAGCGCGGCCAGCGCGGCCGCCAGCGGTGGGCCCTGCACGGTGGCGTGCAGGGCGCGGTGGATGACGAAGTTCGCGCCCTCACCGCGGCCGATCTCCTCGGACAGCACCCGCTGCACGGTCCGCGCGTACTCGTCGTCGCTGACGTCGAAGCCCGCGTCGGTGGTGCGCACCGGTTGATCGGGCAGCGCGGCGAGGGCGTCGGTCAGCGTGATCCGTTGATGCTCGCGGACCCGGAGGAACTCCAGCGGGGCGGCGTCGTCGACGCAGGCGAAGCCGCGCTCGGCGATCTGCCGGTACGGCACCAGGGCCAGCGTCCGCGCCCCGGGCGGGCCCTCCGGCAGCGGGAGGTCGGTGAGCTCTTCGACGGTGTCGACCGGGCCGGCAAACAGGTCCAGGTCGTCCGCGCCCTCACGGCGCAGAAGCGCGAAAGGGCCGGGGTCGACGCCGCTGGCGACGGCGGCGAGCAGGTCGGTCAGGTGGGTCATCGGAGTCTCCGTCGGGCTGGGTGCCGCCGTCGGGCGGCCCTCAAGCCGGGAGATCCGGCGACCGCCTCAATGGCGGCCGCGTGGATGGAGCTACGCGCGGGAGATGGCCGCCGGGTCGGCGGGCCACCAAACGGTCAACTGCGCGAGCATGTGATCCACCCTACGCGCCCGTCGGCCGG
>NZ_JBEYSL010000844.1:0-1459 GCF_040642735.1 Micromonospora sp. NPDC047753
ACCCCCGGCGCCGACGCGATCCGCCAGAACTTCGCCGACGCGATGGAGGTCTCGCTTGCCGCCACCACAGCGGGCATCCCTCTGGGTCGTCCCGGAGACCCGCGCGACATCGCCGAGGCAGTCGCCTACCTCGTATCGGACCGGGCCCAGTGGGTCACCGGAGTGAGCCTGACAGTCGACGGTGGTGAACTCCCCGTCATCTAGCTCCACGTTCGGTCAGCCGTGTGAACGGTCACCGTCGATGTTGCGCGATCTTGCGGCGCAGGCCGGAAGGAGCTGCGCCCGGCCCTCCGGGCCGCCGCGCCGAAGCTGCGGTGGGGCGCGGGGGTGACGGGCAGACTCAGGCGCGCAGCTCGGCCGCGAGGTCGCCGATCGACGCCATCGCGTACCGCTGCATCGCTGGCCCGAAGGTGATGCGTGTGGCGCCCTGCCGGCCCAGTTCGGCCACAGACTCCCGGGTGGGTCCGGCAGCCATGTTGATCGGCCCGGAGATGCCCTCCCGCAGCTGCGGGAGCACCTGCGGCGGCGCCAGGATCGGGTAGACGCAGTCGGCGCCGGCGGCCACGTAGAGGCGGGCGCGTTCCACCGCGTCGGCCGGGTCACCCGTTCCGAACAGGAACGTGTCGACGCGGGCGTTGACGAAGAGAGCGTCGCCCGCTTCCGCGCGCACCTCGGCCAGCCAGTCAGCGTGCCGCCGGGGGTCCTTGAGGGTGGCGTCCCCCTCCGAGTCCTCCAGGTTGCAGCCGACGGCGCCAGCCTCCAACAGCCGTCCGACCAGCTCGCGGGGGGCGAGGCCGTATCCGCCCTCAACGTCGGCGGACACCGGAACGGACACGGCGCGGACGATGCGCGCGACCGCCGCGAACATCTCGTCCGGCGGTGTCGCGCCGTCCTCGTACCCGAGCGAGGCCGCCACACCCGCGCTCGGGGTCGCGAGGGCCGGGTAACCGGCGTCAGCCAGCACCCGGGCGCTGGCCGCATCCCAGGGGCCCGGCAGGACGAGCGGGTCACCGACGGCACGGTCGTGGTGCAGGGCGCGGAAGGTGGAGGCTGTCATCGTTGTGGTCTCCCGCCGTTGGTGACGATCCGGCCGTTGTCGGGCGGCATCTTCGCCGCGACGCGCATCGGACCACACTACGTTTGGTGGACCGCGCGGTCAACAATCGTTACGCTGGTCATATGGCGAGGCCACGACAGTTCGACGAGGAGCAGGTGATCCGCGCCGTCCGGGACCAGTTCTGGGACGCCGGCTACGCGGCGACCTCCCTGGAGGATCTGGTACGCGTCAGCGGGCTGGGCAAGGGCAGCCTCTACGGCGCCTTCGGCGACAAACACCGGCTGTTCCTGCGGGCGCTGCGGGAATACACCGACACCAGCGGCGGCTACCTGCGCGAGATGCTCGCCTCCGCTCCCCGCGCCCTGGACGCGCTGCGCGCGTTCGTCATGGCACCGGTGAACG
>NZ_JBEYSL010000845.1:0-1452 GCF_040642735.1 Micromonospora sp. NPDC047753
CCCCGGACGCCGACGCCGGCTCGCCGCCCCGCCGGCCCCGCCCGCTGGCATCGCTGGGGTCGCGCTCCCGAGGGCCGCGTCTGAGTGCGGCTCGGCGGCTCCTGCGTGTGGCCTGGCTGCACCTCTGTGTGTCCTGGCGGCGGAGACCGTGCGCGGCCTGGCTACGGCGTCTGCGTGAGGCCCGTCCCAGGCGTCTGCGCGCGGCTCGGCCGCGGGGTCCGCAGGCAGTGGGGCCAGCAGTCGGCGTACGCCGTCGAGCATGTCGGCGCGCAGCACCTCGTCGGACACGTCGGTGAAGAAGACGACCGGATCGCTGCACGCGCCCAACGCCTGCACCGCGGAGACCCGCTCGCGGCGGCCCGCGTTCGGCCCGGTGATGAGGTCGTTGGCCCGCATCGCGACCTCCATGAGCCGGTGGTACGTGTCGCCCCGGCCGATCAGCGCGATGTCGTGGAAGAGCATGCCGAGCGGCCGGCGGTGGGCGAGCATGATGTCCACCCAGCCCTCCACCACCGTCCACCGGGCCTGCTCGGTGGGCTGTGTCTGAGCCGAGTCGAGCAGCGCCTCCAGGTCCGCCACCAACGGCTCGACCAGTGCGGCGAGCAGATGCTCCTTGGCCGGGAAGTGGTACAGGATCGCGGTCTTGGTGAGCCGCAGCCGCTCGCCGATCTGGCGCAGCGAGGTGCGCTGGTAGCCGTGTTCGGCGAACAGGTCGAGCGCGGCGCGCAGGATCCGGGTGCGGGTGTCGTCCGCGGGATCGGCGGTCATGCCAGCCAGCCTAGCGACGCCCTGACCGGTGGGCACCATCACCGTTGATTCGACTGACCGTTGGTCAGTACAGTGGTGGCGGTCGACGTAACCAACGGCAGGAGGGGCCATGCCCGTCATCTCGATCGGCAACCTGATCAAGACGTTCGGCGCCATCCGGGCACTCGACGGGTTGGACCTGCAGGTCGAGCAGGGGGAGGTGCACGGTTTCCTCGGGCCCAACGGCTCCGGAAAGTCCACCACCATCCGGATCCTGCTCGGGCTGCTCCGTCGCGACTCCGGCGACGCCCAGGTGCTCGGCGCCGACCCGTGGCGCGACGCGGTCCGCCTGCACCGCCGACTGGCGTACGTGCCGGGTGACGTCAACCTCTGGCCCAACCTCACCGGCGGGGAAGCCATCGACCTGCTCGGCCAACTGCGCGGCGGCCTCGACCGGCGCCGCCGCGACGAACTGCTGCACCGCTTCGACCTGGACCCGACCCGCCGTTGCCGCACCTACTCAAAGGGCAACCGGCAGAAGGTCGCCATCGTCGCCGCCTTCTCCTCACCGGTGGAGCTGTACGTGCTCGACGAGCCGACCTCCGGCCTCGACCCCCTCATGGAGGCGGTTTTCCAGGACGAGGTCGCGTAGGCGCTCTCGCTGATCGCGTCGGCCACGCCGACCGGGACGGCGCAGGACGCCAG
>NZ_JBEYSL010000846.1:0-1446 GCF_040642735.1 Micromonospora sp. NPDC047753
TCCAGAGTCGTTGCAGGTCAGGGCCCCCGAGGGTGAGCAGTGGTACCTGCAAACCTGCAACGGCGGCGACCTGGGTGCCCAGGAGGTGGTGTCGCTGGCCGACCCGCCGGCTGGCTTCGGCGCACCGCCGGACCCGGAGGAGCTGGCCCGTCGCGCCCTGGCGTCGATCAGTCTGCTGCCGGCCCGGCTGAAGGTGGCACCCCGAAAGAGCATCGGCCCCGGCCTGGTCGGCCTGCCCGTCTGGATGTGGGCAACCCCGGGGAAGAACTACTTCGGCCCGCTCTACGCCGACGAGTCCGACCGTGGTCTGACCGTCTACATCGAAGCGAAGGTCGACCGGATCGACTGGGACATGGGCAACGGCAAGACGGTCACCTGTTACAGCGCCGGCACCGAGTACAAGGCCACGGGCACCCGGGCGGGTTCCACCTCCCCGGACTGCGGCTACGACGAGGGCTACCCCAAGGCAGACACCTACGACGTCACCGCCACCACGCACTGGACGGTGAGCTGGTGGACCAACAACGACGCCACAAGGCGGGTGATCCCGCAGACCCGGAGAAGCGGCATCGTGCAGATCCAGATCAACGAACTCCAGGTGGTCACCAGATGAGCCTCGCGACGCGCAACGGAACCCCGTCGGTGGACGCACCCGTCAACCCACCCACAGTGGTCCGCCAGCGCCGGGTCCGTCCCGGGCTGCTCGGCCTAGCCGTCCTCCTGATCGCGCTGGGCGGGCTGGGCGCGGCCTTCGCGGTCACCTCCGTACGGGCCACCGGCAGCTATCTGGCGGTCGCACGACCGGTCGAGGTGGGCCGGGAGATCAGCGCGGCCGACCTGGTCACCGTGCAGGTCGCCGGCGGCCAGGGGTTGCGCCCGGTGCCCGCCGCACGGCTCGACGAGGTGGTCGGCAAACGGGCCGCTGTCGCGCTGCTTCCGGGCACGCTGCTCACCCTGGGACAGGTCACCGACGACCCGCTGCTCGGCCCCGGCCAGCAACAGATCGCGCTCGGCCTGAAGACCGCCCAGGTGCCGGCCCGCGAACTGCACCCCGGCGACAAGGTCCTGCTGGTCAGCACCCCGGACAACGATGCCGACGAAGACACGGCCGCCGCCGGCACCCGGTTCGCGGCCACCGTCATCGACATGGTCAGCCCGGCCAACGACGACAGGGTCCTGTACCTGGCGCTACTGACCCGTGATGTGCCCGCGGTGGTGGCGCTCGCCGCACAGGAACGGCTCGCCGTGGTACTGACCGAGGCGGCCTGAGCATGGCGATCATCGCGCTGGTGTCCGCGAAGGGTTCGCCCGGCGTCACCACCTCGGCGCTGGCCTGCGCGCTGGCGTGGCACCGGCGGCTGGTGGTAGCCGAATGCCGGTCGCCCGGCCCTTTGCCGGGTACGCCTTGAACGGCGTCACCTTGACCGTCGCGCCGGTGGAGGTGAC
>NZ_JBEYSL010000847.1:0-1440 GCF_040642735.1 Micromonospora sp. NPDC047753
GGCCGCGCGGCGTGCCCCGGCCGCGCGGCGTGCCCCGGCTGCGCGGCGTGCCCCGGCTGCGCGGCGTGCCCCGGCTGCGCGGCGTGCCCCGGCTGCGCGGCGTGCCCCGGCTGCGCGGCGTGCTCGCTTCTGCGCGGCGTGCCGTGCGGCGTGCTCGCTTCCGCGCGGCGTGCCGTGCGGCGGCGTTGCCCGGGTGTCAGGCCACCAGACCGGCGCGGAAGCCCGCCGCCACCGCGTGGGCCCGGTCCCGAGCGCCAAGCTTGCGGAACAGCCGGCGGGCGTGCGTCTTGACGGTGTCCTCCGAGACGAAGAGCTCCCGGCCGATCTCCGCGTTGCTCTTGCCCTCGGCCATGCCCAGCAGAACCTGAAGCTCACGCTCGGTGAGGCCGATCGACGCCCTACTGGGTCGGGCGTTCGGGGCGGGACGGCCCGGGTCGGTCTGCGCCGGCGACTCACCGGTCCCCGCTTCCGCCTCGTCGTCGCCCCGCTGCACCGGCACCGACGCCACGCCGGCCGGCCCGTCGGCTGCTGTGGCCGTCCAGCCGGGCTCGCCGGAACCGCGCGGCGACGGCCCGGAGCGGCCGGAACCACCCACCGCCGCCGCGTCGCGGGCCGGATCGGTGATCCGCTGCCGGGAAGCTCGGCCAGGCGCGGTGAGCAGCAGGAGCGCCTTCGCCACCGCGCTGGTCAGATCATGGTCGACATTCTGGATGAGCCCCCGGGCCCCGGCGCTGATGGTGGCCGCCGCGGCCTCGGACTCCTCGGTGCCGAGCAGCAGCACCGCCGCCTGCGGCGCACGCGCCAACACCCGGCGGACGAAGCCGGCGCTGTCCGGCCGGGTGAGGGCCGTGTCGGCCAGCACCACGTCGGCCGGTCGCTCGGCCAGCCGCAGCATCACCTCGGGATCAGAGACGGCGGTACGAACGATCGCGGACAACCCCAGCCGCGCGGCAGCAGAAGTAAGGTGCTGGGCCGCGAGTGGTGTCCGAACGCACACAAGAACGGTACGCACTGTGGTCTCCTCTCCGCCAACGAGCAGACCATGACGCGGTCGGCTGGGGAGGGGGTTCCCGGCAATCCTTCGAACTTTTCCGACAGATGGGGCAAAAGCCGCAATTTCTCGGACGTTTTCGATCACAGACGTGTGAGTTGACGACAGCCCGGGTACCGGGAGATCCAGGCCGGGAACGGTGCGCCTGCGCGGCCCGCCGCCCGGATGCCGGCCATAAGGATTCTCGCGGAGCCGCGCGGGAGGAGGGGTGCTGATGTCGAACGTACGTAGACTGCCCGGACCCATCGTCGATCTCTGGGACTGGCAGCGACTCGGTGCCTGCCGAGGGCGCGACCGCCAACGCCGAGGCGGCCGGCCTGGCCGAGCTGTTCACCGTCGAGTGCGGCGACGCGACCGGGTTCGACGTGGCAAGGGTCGACGGGGTCTTC
>NZ_JBEYSL010000848.1:0-1440 GCF_040642735.1 Micromonospora sp. NPDC047753
GGTCAGCCCCGCCGGGGCGTACTCCACCTGGATGTGCGCGGTCGCGGGCCCGGCGTGGCGGGCCACGTTGGTGAGTGCCTCCTGGATGACCCGGTACCCGGCCTGGTCGACCTCGTCGGGCAGGTCTGCGCGCTGGCCGGTGACGGTCACCTGCACCGGTACGCCGACCGCCCGGGTCCGCTCGGCCAGCTCGTCCACCCGGGCCAGCCCGACCCGATCGCCGTCGGCCGGTGCGCGGAGGACGTCGAGGGTCGTGCGGAGTTCCCGCATCGCGGCGCCGCTGGCCTCCTGGATCGCCAGCAGCGTGGCCGACGGCTCCTCGCCGTGTTTGCGGGCCAGGTGCACGGCGATCCCCGCCTGCACCTTGATCACGGAGATGCTGTGGGTCAGGGAGTCGTGCAGGTCGCGGGCGATGCGCAGGCGCTCCTCCCCGGCGCGGCGCAACGCCATCTCCTCGCGGGTGCGTTCGGCCTCGACGGCCCGCTGCTCGACCTGCTCGAGGTACGCCCGGCGCTGCCGCGCGACGAGGCCGGCGACGTTGGCCGCCACGAACCAGCCGAGCAGCAGGGCCGTCCGCTCGGCGACCAGTTGGCCTGGTCGGCCGGCCGGCGCCATCGAGATGTCGCTGGCCAGGAAGCTACCGAGGAAGACAAGGCTGGCCACGGCGGCGGCCGACCGGTGTCCCTGCCAGGCGCTGACGTAGACCGCGCAGAGGACGGGGAACGCGGCGGACACCCCGGGATGCACCCGGACGTGAACGGCCAGCATGGCGACGGTGACCACGCCCAGCGCCACCACCGGGTATCGCCGGCACGCCGCCAGGGCCACCACAGTGGCGAGGACCAGGGCGACGTCGAGCACCTCAACCGGCGCGGCGTCCGGGGTGAGCACGGCGTTGCCGAGCAGGAGGACGCCGAGGGCGAGACCGCCGAGGGCGTGCGGGAGGTCGCGGCGCATGGTCGCACTGTAGAACGGCCGTCGTCGGTGGAGCATCCCGCGCGCGTGGTAGCTGCGGCGTACCACGGACGCGGTATGAGCGGCGCGGCAAGTGTCTGCGACGGCACGACGTTTTCCCGGCCCGCCGGAACAAGCATCGAGCCCATGACATACCGCTTCTTCGCCCCCACACCGACGAGGGCGGCCACCGGCCGCACCGCAGCCGTCTACCAACAGTTGCGCGACGACTTCCTCGGGCCGTTGCCGACCTTCCAGGCGCTCTCGGCCGTGCCGGAAGTGCTGGCCGCGACCTGGGCGCTGATGCGGGAGGCGCTGCTCGCCGGGGACGCGCCCCGGGTCGACCGCGAACTCGTCGCGGCTTCGGTCTCCCGGGCCAACCGCTGTCAGTTCTGCGTCGACGCCCACGTGCTGCTGCTGCACGCGCTGGGCGCGCCGAAGCTGGCGGAGACCGTCGCCCGGGGCGAGACGCCCGCCGAGCCGGGG
>NZ_JBEYSL010000849.1:0-1419 GCF_040642735.1 Micromonospora sp. NPDC047753
GGTCGTCGCCCGGACGACCGAAGGCGAGCTCGGTGTCCTGCCGGGGCACGCGCCGCTGCTCGGCCAACTCGCCGAGCCCGGTCAGGTGCGCATCAGGAGGTCGACGCCCGGTTCCTGCCGGTCGAGGCACTCAGCTCCGGCACCGACGTGCCACTGGTGCTGACCCGCGCGGGTCAGGACATCCCGCCGGTCCTGGCCGGTATCGACGCGTTCCTCCCCGCGGCGACCGCCAAGGGCTGGCCGATGCAGGTGATCGAGGTGCCGGACGGGCAGCACTCCTTCGACATCCTCAACCACGGCCCGCAATCCGAGGCAGCCGTGCTTGCCGCCCGCGACGCGGTCCTGGAACTGCTCGACGCAACCTGACCATTTTCACCCGGTACCGAGGCAGGCGGCATGATCGACTCGGGTTCCGTGATGTTGGGGGGTCTCCGGCAGCGGGACACCGCGTTTTCAGGGAACCGGAGTGGATCATGCCGCCGTGGCCGTCGTGTCGGGTTCGGCAGGGTGACGGGGTGGACGTTTTGTCGGGTTCAGGGTGAATGTCGGGTGGTTGGGGCCACCCCGGCGGCGGAATCGGCGACCGGCCCGGGTCGTTATACCTGGCAGACCACCGCAACAGCCCGGGTCACCGCGGGCCGGCCGCCGGGAACACCCGGCAGGTCGCCACGGTTACAACCCGGATCGGCCGAGCAACGGCCCGGACACGGCAGCCACCGGGAACACCCGCAATGCCGCCCCGGTTACATCCCCCGCACGGCCGAGCACCACAACGGCCGGGCCGCGCCCGGAACACCCGGCAGGCCGCCACGGTTACATCCCCGGAACGGCCGAGCACCACAACGGCCGACCCCCGCAGGTAGGCGGAATGATCCGCCACCGCGAACGGTTTCACCCCGTCCCGACGCCGACCCCCGTTGCGGGTCGCCGGGCACGAACTTTCCCCACACCACCATCCACCACCCCCCTGGTGTGGTGTGGAAATCCCCCGAGGCAGAGGAGCACGCCATCATGCGTACCGATCTGATTCGTAAGACCGCCCTGACCGCCGCCGGCCTCGCGTTCACCGGAGGTGCCATCGCCGGGCCCGTGACCGCCGCTTACGCCATGTCCGATGCGAAGCCGGCCACGCAGACGCAGACCGACCGCAAGGGCGGCCACGGCGAGCGGGAGCTGGGTGTGCGCTACGAGGCCCAGCCGAACTTCTACTACTGCGGGCCCGCCGCGACCCGTAACGCCCTGAGTGTGCAGGGTAAGAACATCAACGTGGATGACATGGCCAAGGAGATGGGCACCACCGAGGCCGGCACCAACTCCATCAACGACATCACCCCCGTGCTGAACAAGGAAACCGGTAAGAACGACGCCTACCGCTCCGTGGAGATCAGCACCCCCGACGCTGACGCCAAGCAGACCGAC
>NZ_JBEYSL010000850.1:0-1412 GCF_040642735.1 Micromonospora sp. NPDC047753
TTCAACCACACCCTCACCCGCACCGCCCTGCGCGCCACCCAGGCCGGCGCCTACGACGTCATCCACGCCCACGACTGGCTCGTCGCCCACACCGCGATGACGTTGCGCGACCACCTGGACATCCCGCTGGTCACCACCATTCACGCCACCGAGGCGGGCCGGCACCAGGGCTGGCTCCCGGAGGAGATGAACCGCACCATCCACGGCGTCGAGCAGTGGCTCAGCAGCGAGTCCAACCGGGTGATCGTCTGCTCCGGGTACATGCGTGACGAGGTCAACGCGCTGTTCGGCGTACCGGCCGGACGGGTCGACGTGGTCGCCAACGGCGTGGAGCCGCACCGCTGGCAGGTGCCCGCCCGTGCCGTGGCCGCCGCCCGCGCCCGCTTCGCCGGGGACGGCCCGCTCGTCACCTTCGCCGGCCGCCTCGTGTACGAGAAGGGCGTCCAGCACCTGATCGCGGCGCTCCCCCGACTGCGCGAGCGGCACCCCGGCCTGCGGGCCGTGATCGCCGGCGACGGCCCGTACCGGGCCGAGTTGGAGGCCGAGGTGCACCGCCGCGGCCTGGGCGGCATGGTCACCATGCCGGGCTTCCTGGGCGGCACCGACCTGCCGGCGCTGATGGCCGCGTCCGACTGCTTCGCCGTGCCGAGCATCTACGAGCCGTTCGGCATGGTGGCCCTGGAAGGCGCCGCGGCCGGCGCTCCCCTGGCCGTCGCCGCCACCGGTGGCCTCGGCGAGATCGTCGAGCCGGGCGTCACCGGAATGACCTTCCACCCGCACGACCCGGACAGCCTCACCGACGCCGTGGACGCGCTCCTGTCGGACCCCGACCGCTCCCGCGTCATGGCCCGCAACGCCCGCCGGACGGTCCGCGACCAGTACGGCTGGGCCGCGATCGCCCAGCGCACCGCCGCCAGCTACGCCGCCGCCATCCACCACGACGCCGCGTTCACCGCCGAGCGCGCCGAGCAGCGGATGTCGCAGGGGCGCGCCCTCCCGGCACTCCCCGAGGGCAACCTGCTCGCCGCCGCCGGCCTGCGCTGACCCTGCTGTCCCGGCTCGGCCTGGGCTCGGCCCGGCTCGGCTCGGCCCGGCTCGGCCTGGGCCCGGCTCGGCCCGGCCCGGCTCGGCCCGGCTCGGCCTGGGCCCGGTTCCGGCTCGGCCCGGCTCGGCTCGGCTCGGCCCGGCTCGGCCCGTTGATCGACTCGGCTTTCTGGAAGTCGGGGTGTCCCAGTGCCGGGAACACCCCGACTTCCTGTAACGCGAGTCGATCAGGCGGTATTGGGCGCGCAGCTGGCCGGGCCGCTGGGGCGCGTGCTCACTGTGCCGGGCCGCGCGCTCAGTGCCGGGCCACACGCTCAGTGCCGGGCCACACGCTCAGTGCCGGGCCACACGCTCAGTGCCGGGCCACA
>NZ_JBEYSL010000851.1:0-1401 GCF_040642735.1 Micromonospora sp. NPDC047753
ACCGGGCAGGCCGCGATGCGCACGTTCGAGCTGTCCCGACCCACCGTCGGCGCCCAGGGCGACCCGGTGTCGGCGTTCGGCGGTGTCATCGCGGTCAACCGGCCGGTCTCGGTCGAGCTGGCCCGGCAGGTCGCCGAGATCTTCACCGAGGTGGTGGTCGCCCCCGGCTTCGACGAGGGCGCGGTCGAGGTGTTGCAGGGCAAGAAGAACATCCGGCTGCTGCGGGCACCGGCCTGGACGCCGGCGCTGGTGGAGTTGCGGCCGGTGACCGGCGGCGTGCTTGCCCAGGTCGCCGACCGGGTGGACGCCCCCGGCGACGACCCGGCGAGTTGGCGGTTGGCGACCGGCGAGGCCGCCGACGAGGAGCTGCTGCGGGACCTTGCGTTCGCCTGGCGGGCGGTCCGCGCGGTGAAGAGCAACGCGATCCTGCTCGCCAAGGACGGCGCCACCGTCGGTGTCGGCATGGGTCAGGTCAACCGGGTCGACTCGGCGCAGCTCGCTGTCACCCGCGCCGGCGCCGACCGGGCCCGCGGCTCGGTCGCCGCCTCGGACGCGTTCTTCCCGTTCGCCGACGGCCCGCAGATCCTCATCGATGCCGGCGTCCGCGCCATCGTGCAGCCCGGCGGCTCCATCCGCGACGAGGAAGTCATCGAAGCGGCCAAGAAGGCAAACGTAACGATGTACCTGACCGGAACCCGCCACTTCTTCCACTGACCCCGAGGGCTTCGACCCCGAGGGCTTCGACCCCGTCGATCATGAAGTTATTGCCCTGACACGCCGACGTGCAGGGCAATAACTTCATGATCAACGGTTGAGGTCGGGTTGGGGTCAGGCTGTGGTGGTGGGGCGGAGTTCGGCGAAGTGGCAGGCGGACGGGTGGGGGTCCGCCGCCCTCGGCACCGTCGCCGGGTCCTGGGTGGCGCAGATGTCCTGGGCCTTCCAGCAGCGGGTCCGGAAGTGGCACCCGCTGGGCGGGTCGGCCGGGCTGGGCACGTCGCCGACCAGCCGGATCATGTTGCGCTGGTCGCGGGCCTCCGGGTCCGGCACCGGCACCGCGGAGAGCAGAGCCTGGGTGTACGGGTGGGTGGCCCGCTCGTAGATCTCGTCCTCGGTGCCGATCTCGACGATCCGACCGAGGTACATCACCGCGACGCGGTCGGCGATGTGCCGCACCACCGACAGGTCGTGCGCGATGAAGATGTACGAGAGCCCCAGCTCGCCCTGCAACTGCTTGAGCAGGTTGATCACCTGGGCCTGGATGGAGACGTCGAGCGCCGACACCGGCTCGTCGCAGACGATCACCTCGGGCTTCAGCGCGAGGGCGCGGGCGATGCCGATGCGCTGACGCTGACCGCCGGAGGCCGGACCAGGTCACCCCGCAGCAGTTGGTTTGCGCCTCCA
>NZ_JBEYSL010000852.1:0-1400 GCF_040642735.1 Micromonospora sp. NPDC047753
ATGGTGGATCAGGATTTGGATTTGGCGGAGTTGGGGTCGGTGCTGTCGGCGGCGGCTCCGTTTAGTTTTGTGAAGTTGACGCCGGGTCATTTGGAGATTCTGGGTCGGCAGTTGTCGGATGAGCGGTTGGCGGGTTTGGCGCCGGTGGTGGTGGTTGCGGGTGAGGGTTTGCCTGCGTCGTTGGCTAATCGGTGGTTGGGCATTGTGGGTGCGGGGAATCTGATTAATGAGTATGGGCCGACGGAGGCGTCGGTGGGTACGTGTGTTTTCCCGGTGCGGGTGGAGCAGACGTTGCCGGTGGTGCCGATTGGTCGGGCGTTGCCGGGTATGCGGATGTTCGTGCTTGATTCGTGGATGAATCTGGTGCCGGTGGGTGTGGTTGGTGAGTTGTTCGTGGGTGGTGTGGGGGTTGCTCGGGGTTATGTGGGTCAGTCGGGTTTGACGGCGGATCGGTTCGTGCCGGATCCGTTCGGGTCGGTGGGGTCGCGGTTGTATCGGACGGGGGATCTGGTTCGTCGGTTGGCCGATGGTGCTGTCGAGTTCGTCGGCCGGGTTGATCATCAGGTGAAGGTCCGTGGATACCGGATCGAGTTGGGCGAGATCGAATCGGTGATCGGCGCCGTGACCGGAGTCCGCGACACGGTGGCTCTGGTCCATCCGGAAGAGGCGCGGTTGCTCGCCTTCTATGTCCCGGAAGGACCGGACGCCGGTCTGGCCGCCCGGGTGCGGCAGGAGTGCGCGAGTCGACTGCCGGAGTACATGATCCCGGCGGACCTCGTGGCGGTCGAGTCGATCCCGCTGAACGCCAATGGCAAGGTCGACCGGGCCGCCCTGGCCGCGTCCGTCGGGGAGACCGGCCGGGTGCACGTGGCTCCCCGCACCGAACTCGAGCAGCAGCTCGCGGACATCTGGGCACGCGTGCTGACCCTCGACACGGTCAGTGTCGTGGACAGCTTCTTCGACCTCGGCGGCGACTCACTACGCGCGGTGGCCCTGGTCGGCGCCCTTCGGGGAGCCGGCTTCCCCGTTGGCGTCCGAGACGTCTTCGTGCACCGCACCGTTGCCGCGCTCGCCGCGCACCTGACGGCCAAGGACGCCGCCGAGGTCGCACCGGAGTTCCAGCCGGTCGCCCCGTTCGCGCTGCTCGACGACGCCGACCGGGCCGCCCTGCCCGCCGGCCTCACCGACGCCTACCCCATCGCCCAGGTGCAACTCGGCATGCTGGTGGAGATCCAGAAGGACCCGACGCGGTCGCTGTACCACATCGTCCGCTGCTTCCGGGTGCACAGCCGCCAGTCCTTCTCGGCCGAAGCGCTCACGTCGGCGGTGCACGACATCGTCGACCGGCACGAAACCCTGCGTACGTCGTTCGACCCGCACACCTACTCGGTGCCGCTTCA
>NZ_JBEYSL010000853.1:0-1400 GCF_040642735.1 Micromonospora sp. NPDC047753
ACCGCTTCTGGCGCGGGTACGACCGCACGGAAATCACCGCGCACAACTTCTCCACCCAGTCCGTGTGCAGCACCGACGCCCGCCGGGACGTGGTCTGCTACCAGAACAGTCACCCCACCGAGTACGCCCGCGGCAGGGCGGTGGCGCGGCTGCTGATCAGCGGCGGCGGACTGTGCACCACCTGGCGGGTCGGCAACACCAACCGGATGCTGACGAACAAGCACTGCTTCTCGACGCAGTCCGCCGTGAGCGGCAGCGAGATGCAGTTCAACTACCAGTGCGCCACCTGCGGCGGCGCGAACCCCGGTGCCGGCACCAAGGTCAGCGGTGCCACCCTCTACCGGGTGAGCAGCGGCGGCTCCAGCCAGCTGGACTACGCCCTGTTCTCGGTCAACAACTTCGCCACCATCCAGGGATTCGGCACGCTGTACCTGGCAACTACCGCCACCAGCAACGGCACCCGGATCTACGTCCCCGGCCACGGCGACGGCACCGCGAAGCGGCTGTCGATCTTCGAGGACACCCAGAACGGCGCGACCTGTGCCGTCCGGAACGCGAACTACAACACCTGGAACATCAGCTACAGCTGTGACACCTCCGGCGGCAACTCGGGTTCACCAGTGCTGAACGCCAGCCACCAGGTGATCGCCCTGCACCACCTCGGCGGTTGTCCGTCGAACCAGGGCGCGAAGGCGCACCTCATCTACAACGAGATCGCCAGTCTGATCGACAACGGCTGAGACGGTGGGCCGCCGATGCGCGCCCTGCGCCTCGGCGGCTCAACGGCTCACCGCCGGCCACCGCGCACTCCGGCCCGACCGCGCGCCAGAGCCCGCCGTTCGGCGGACCCTGGCCACCGCGGAGAAGTTCAGCGCAGGGTGTCGATGTCGATGACGAACCGGTACCGCACGTCCGAGGCGAGCACCCGCTCGTACGCGTCGTTGACCGCCTCGGCGCCGATGACCTCGACCTCGGGGGCGATGCCGCGCTCGGCGCAGAAGTCCAGCATCTCCTGCGTCTCGGCGATGCTGCCGATGCTGGAGCCGGCGAACGACCGTCGATTGCCGAACAACGCGAAGACGGGCACCGGAAGCGGCTCCGGCGGGGCACCCACGCTGACAAGCGTGCCGTCCAGACGCAGCAGACCGAGGTAGCTGGCCATGTCGATCGGTGCGCTGACCGTGTTGATGATCAGGTCCAAGCTGTTCTTGAGCACCTCGAACGTCGCCGGGTCCGTGGTGGCGTAGTAGTGCTCGGCTCCGAAGCGCAGGCCGTCGTCCTTCTTGCCCAGCGTCTGGGACAGCACTGTCACCTCGGCACCCATCGCTGCGGCGATTTTGACAGCCATGTGGCCCAGGCCGCCCAGGCCCACCACGGCGACCTTCCTGCCGGGACCGGCA
>NZ_JBEYSL010000854.1:0-1390 GCF_040642735.1 Micromonospora sp. NPDC047753
CCGCAGGTGTGCGCATCGGGAATCGCGGTCATGACCTGACTGTGGAAGTCGCGGTAGGTGGGAAGTGCCACGTTGAGGCCCACGGGAACGGCATCCGGAGGTTTGTTGACAAGGCGCACGTAAGCGAGTGCCTGGCCGGGCGAGACGATCGTGGTTGTCCATACGACGTCTTCGAGAACGACGGCCTGAAGCTTCAGTAGCCGACGAACTTCGCGCTTGCGACGCGTCCTGGCCAACGGCACGTCAGCGCGCTCAATCGTCCGACGCCCCCACTGTTGTAGCTTTTTCGGGTCTGGCAGGTCCAGAACGACGGTGAGCCCGGCCAGATAGAGCATCGACTTGCCCAGGCGACCCCAGAAGATCATGTCCTGACCGAAAAGCTCCAGGTTCTCCGTGGGCCTACCCGCGAACCACGCGGCCAAGACGTCGCCCAAGCCCCACATCTAAGACTCCGACCGATAGCGACAGCTACGAACGGGTCGATGGTGGCAGGTGGGGTAAAGCGAGGGAACGGTCAGGCGCGTGAGCGCGGCAGGCAGCACTTCTTGTACTTGGCCCCGGAGCCGCACCAGCAGGTGTCGTTGCGGCCGGGTGGCCAGGCGGTCATGCCGGCCTCGTCGAGGCTGTCGGCGTACTCGTCGAGGGTTTCCTCGTCGGTGGGGTCGCTGCCGGTGCGTTCGGCGAAGGCCGCCAGGCCGTCGACGGTGCCGACGACTACGCCCAGGTCGGCGCCGCCCATCCCGGACGCGTCGACGAGGGCGCGTTCGAGTTGGGCGCGGTGCTCGTCCCAGGTGGGCGGGTGGCTGTCGGCCAGCGCCGGCCAGCGCACCAGCAGGGCGTCGAATTCCGCCTGCGGCCAGAAGAGCAGCGTCGCCGGGCCGCCGTCGACGGCGTCGAGCGCGTGGGTGCTCGCGGCGCGCAGCCGGTCGGCGAGGTTGTCGTACTCGTCGTGGGGTAGGCCTGCCTCTTCGCGGAGGTCGTGCCGCCGCTGGGCCAGGCCGTAGATCATGGCCGCGGCCTCGTCCTGGGCGTCCTCGGACGCGTGCTGCTGGGTGCGGGTCCGTTCCAGGATCGCGTCGAGCGCCCCGGTGAGCCACTCCAACGCCGTGTCGGTGTGGCCGGACTCGGCCAGCTCGTCGATCAGGTACGTGGCTGCGGGGTCGGTTTCCAGCAGCGGACGCAGGGCGGTCAGTTCGGCCATGCCCTCGTCCGAGCGGTCGAGGCGCAGCAGCAGACCGCCGCGCACCGCTCGGGCGTACGCGTTGTCGTCCGGCTGCTCGGCGATGGCGCGGGTGGCGTACTACCAGGAGTTCGGCGACATCGTCTTCAGCGCCAGCGTCGGGGCCGTCACCAGCACCACGATCACCAGCTACCTTGGGGCGGGCCAGCA
>NZ_JBEYSL010000855.1:0-1386 GCF_040642735.1 Micromonospora sp. NPDC047753
CAGAAGAAGACGGTCACCGTCACCGGCGAGGCGACCGCGCGTGCCATCACCGCAACACCGTAGGAAGGAAGGCAGCCATGCCCGTATCGGGTGGGTCCGTCGTACGGCGGACCGGACGGATCCTCACCGGCATCGGCGCGCTGGCCGTGCTCCTGGTGCTGCTGGTCGGCGCGCCGATCGCGCTGCTGGCCTTCGCCGGTAACCCGCTGCCCGATCACCTCCCCACGATCAGCGAGGTGGGCACCGCGCTGACCAGTCGGGACGACGGTCAGCTCTTCCTGCGGGCGTTGGCCCTGGCCGGGTGGTTCGGCTGGGCCACGTTCGCCTTCTCCGTCCTCGTCGAACTGGGCGCACAGACCCTGCGCCGGCCGGCGCCGAAGCTGCCCGGGATGGGCCGCCAGCAGAAGGCCGCCGCCGCGCTGGTCGGCTCGGTCGCGCTGATCCTGATCGCCAGCCCGGCCGCCGCCAGCGCCGCAGCGGTCTACAGCACTCCGGTGTACGCGAGTCCGAGCGCAACGTCCGTCACCACCCTGGCCGCGCCGAGCCGAGCCGCGACGACACCAGACACGGCAGCGCCGGTGGCCCGGGGCGGCCTGCTCGGCCTGGCCGGGACGGGGCTGGCCGCACCCGGCGCCTCGGCGGCGAACGACGAGCCCGCGCCGGTGTACCGGGTGGCGCGGGGCGACTACCTCGGGGAGGTGGCCGAACGGTACCTGGACGAGTTCGACGACTACCGACAGCTCGCCAAGCTGAACAAGCTCGACGACCCGGACCGGATCCGCCCCGGCCAACTGCTCCGACTGCCCACGGAGGCCACCGACCAGGGGTCCCGGCAGCACGCCACCGGTCGGCTCGTCGACAGGCCCGCGGCACCGAAGCCGCCCGCGCCCCGGCCGGCGCCCGAGCGGGCCGCACCGCCGCGGGTGGCCCCGGCACCACCCAGTGGTACGGAGTCAGCGGGCCAACCACCAGCGATGACGGTCGGTGCAGCCCGAGTCGGTCCCGCCGATCGGGTGAACCGCCCGCTGGCGGTCTCTGCCGTGCTGGCCGTGGCGAGCATCGTCGGCGCTCAGATAGGCGCAGTCCTGGGGCTGCGCCGCCGTCCAGCCACCGCAGGGGCGGCTCCCCGACTGGCCGCGTCCTCCCGCACATCACGCCGCGGTGCGGGCCGAAGCGGTGCAGGCACGGGCCGAAACGGTGGCTCGGGCCGAAGCAGTGGCTCGGGCCGAAGCAGTGGCTCGGGTCAGGGTGGCAGTGGTGCGGGCCAAGGCAGTGGCGCGGGCCAGGGTGGCAGTGGTGCGGGCCAAGGCAGTGGCGCGGGCCAGGGTGGCAGTGGTGCGGGCCAAGGCAGTGGCGATCGCAAGAGAGCCCGTCTTTACTCCATAC
>NZ_JBEYSL010000856.1:0-1380 GCF_040642735.1 Micromonospora sp. NPDC047753
CGACACCCGCGCAGTAGCCGCGGGGCTTGGCCAGGAGCACGCGCTTGCCGGTCCGGTGAGTCGCCTGAGCCTCAGTCACCACCCCATCGTACGTGGGCGCGTACCGCGTCCAGACCTGACGGAGGACAGTGACCATGGACGACACCATCCTCGAGATGCGTCGCATCACCAAGACCTTCCCCGGCGTGACCGCGCTGGAGGACGTCACCCTCGCAGTGCGCCGCGGGGAGATCCACGCCATCTGTGGTGAGAACGGCGCCGGCAAGTCCACCCTGATGAAGGTGCTGTCCGGCGTCTACCCGTCCGGCTCGTACGACGGCGAGATCCTCTTCGACGGCAAGCCGATGCAGTTCCGCGGCATTCGCGACAGCGAGGCCAACGGCATCGTCATCATCCACCAGGAGCTCGCTCTGGTGCCGTACCTGTCGATCGCGGAGAACATCTTCCTCGGCAACGAGCGGCGCGGCCGCAGCGGGCTCATCGACTGGAACTTCGCCAACGCCGAAGCAGCGAAGCTGCTGGCGTCCGTCGGGCTGCACGAGAACCCCGTCACCCCGGTCATTCAGCTCGGGGTCGGCAAGCAGCAGCTGGTGGAGATCGCCAAGGCGCTGTCGAAGAAGGTGCGCCTGCTCATCCTGGACGAGCCGACGGCCGCGCTCAACGACATCGACTCGGCGCACCTGCTCGACCTGCTGCGGGCGCTCAAGGAGCAGGGCATCACCTGCATCATGATCTCGCACAAGCTCAACGAGATCACCGCCATCGCCGACTCGACCACCGTCATCCGTGACGGGCGCGCCGTGGAGACCCTCGACATGAGGTCGGACGAGGTGACCCAGCAGCGGATCATCCGCGGCATGGTCGGGCGCGACCTGGACAGCTTCTACCCCGACCGCGAGTCGTCGCCCGGTGACGAGGTCCTGCGCATCGAGGACTGGACGGTGCGACACCCGGTCCAGGACCGGATGGTCGTCGAGGGCGTCGGGCTGTCCGTACGCGCCGGCGAGGTCGTCGGCATCGCGGGCCTCATGGGCGCCGGTCGGACCGAGCTGGCCATGAGCGTGTTCGGTCGGTCCTACGGGCGCGACATCCGGGGCCGACTCTTCGTCCACGGGCGGGAGGTGCAGGCGCGTACCGTCGCCGAGGCGATCGACAACGGCATCGCCTACGTCACCGAGGATCGCAAGCGCTACGGGCTCAACCTCATCGACGACGTGCGGCGCAACGTGTCCGCCGCCGCGCTGGACCGGCTGTCCCGCCTGGGCTGGGTGAACGGCAACGAGGAGATCAAGGTTGCCGAGACGAGCCGCAAGGAGATGAACATCCGCACGCCGAGCGTCATGGCGGTGGTCGGCAAGCTCTCCGGCGGCAACCAGCAGA
>NZ_JBEYSL010000857.1:0-1365 GCF_040642735.1 Micromonospora sp. NPDC047753
GGAACGTTCCGGAGGCGCAGGCGGCCTCCAGGTCGTCCAACGCGGCCAGCATCCGGCCCAGTTCCTCCGGATCGAGCAGGCCGGCGCCGGCCAGGACCCGGGCGTGCGCCCGGGAACCGGCGATGTCGTACGGGGCCAGGCGCCAGTCGAACTGCACGCTCACCGACAGTCGGGCGAGCGCCTCGGCGGGGCCGCCCGCGAACCGGCCACCCCATAGGCTCGTCCGGTTGGTGGCGGCGCTGTTCTCGGTCAGGCTCTTGTCGTCCACGTCGCCCATCATCGCGTTGGTTGCCTTTCGCTCGCGACTGCGGGGCCCGCTTGCCGCGCTTGATCAGTCTTCGCGCTCACACGTGTCACTGTCCGCCACCGCCCAACCGGGCGTCCCGAGCCGCGGCCATCCGGCTCGGCAGCCCCCACAGCTGCACGAAACCCTTCGCCAGGGACTGGTCGAAGGTGTCGCCGGTGTCGTAGGTGGCCATCTGGAAGTCGTAGAGGCTCGCCTCGGAGCGCCGGCCGGTCACCGTGGCCCGGCCGCCGTGCAGGATCATCCGCACCTCGCCGCTCACGTGCCGCTGCGCGTCGTCGATGAACGCGTCCAGCGACGCCTTCAGCGGCGAGAACCACAGCCCGTCGTAGACGAGTTCGCCCCAGCGCTGATCGACGCCCTTCTTGAACCGGGCCAGGTCCCGCTCGACGGTCACCGCCTCCAGCTCCTGATGGGCGGTGATCAGGGCGATCGCGCCGGGCGCCTCGTACACCTCACGGCTCTTGATGCCGACCAGGCGGTCCTCGACCATGTCGAGGCGACCCACGCCCTGAGCGCCGGCGCGCCGGTTGAGCTCCAGGATCGCCTGGTACGGGGTGACCGTCTCACCGTCGATCGCCACCGGCACACCGCCGTCGAAGGTGATCACAACCTCATCGGGGTCGCGCTCCTGGGTCGGGTCGGAGGTGTACGAGTAGAGGTCCTCGACGGGGGCGTTCCAGATGTCCTCCAGGAAGCCGGTCTCCACCGCGCGACCCCACAGGTTCTGGTCAATGGAGTACGGCGACCTGGCCGACACGTCGATCGGCAGCCCCTTCTCCTCGGCGAAGGCGATCGCCTTGTCCCGGGTCCAGGCGAAGTCCCGGGCCGGCGCGATGATCTTCAGGTCGGGGGCGAGCGCGTTCAGGCCCACCTCGAACCGGACCTGGTCGTTGCCCTTGCCGGTGCAGCCGTGCGACACGATCGTGCCGCCGTGCGTGCGCGCCGCCGCCACCAGGTGCTTGACGATCAGCGGCCGGGACAGCGCCGACACCAGTGGGTAGCGGTGCAGATCCTCGAGTCGCGGCTGGACAACGTCGTTTACCGGGCCGGCTTCGCCC
>NZ_JBEYSL010000858.1:0-1362 GCF_040642735.1 Micromonospora sp. NPDC047753
CGACACCGCGCTCCTGGAGAAGGCTGCGGCGGAAGCCGACGCGGTGGTGCACACCGCAGTCGACTATTTCGGTGGCGAGGACGCGATCAGGGCAGAGGCCGCTGCCGTGGAGGCACTGACCCGTGGGGCGGGCGCGGCGGGAACCGGCAAGCCGTTCCTCTACACCAGCACGAACCTGGTCTACGGGCTCGACCCCACCCATTCCCGCGATGAAGACGCCGAACTGCCGGAGCCGGGCCTGCAGCCGTTCAAGCTCGTCGGCGAGCGACTGGTGCGCGAGGCGGCGGGCCTGAACAGCATCATCATCCGCGCGGGTCTGGTCTATGGTCGCGGGGGTTCCCTGCTGCTGACCAGTCTGATCGGCGCCGCGACCCAGTCGGGCGCGGCCACCTACATCGACGCTGGCGACAACGAGTGGACCCCGGTGCACGTGGACGACCTCGCCCGCCTGTATCTGGCGGCGCTGGAGCGCCCGGTGGCGGGCACCTACAACGCGGCCGGACCGCAACAGTTCACCTTCCGCGAGCTTGCCGAGGCGATCGCGGACTTGACCGGAACCACCGCGACCTCGATCACCGCCGAACAGGCCGAGAGCGCCATGGGGCCGATGGCCGCGTTGCTCGGATCCTCGGCGCGCATCACCTCCCACAGGGCGCGCGACACGTTCGGCTGGAGCACCAGCGGTCCCGCCCTGCCGGACGACGTGCGCTCCGGCTCCTACCAGGTCGTGAACCCCTGAGCCCCAGCCTGAACAGCCGAGCCGTTGTCGGTCGATCTGGTTGACGGGGTTGTGCACGCGTGATCGGGCTACTCACCCGGCGACGACCTGCCAGAGCAGGAAGGCGTTCAGCGCGACCACCAGCACGGCCACCAGGGACGCGGCGGCGGTGGTGAGCGGGTGGTTGACCAGGTTGCCCATCAGGTCGCGTCGGCGGGTGAAGGCGACCACCGGGATCAGTGCGAACGGGATGCCGAAGCTGAGGATGACCTGGGACAACACGAGCGCCCGGGTCGGGTCGAGGCCGATGGCGAGCACGGCCAACGCGGGCAGCAGGGTGACCAGCCGACGCAGCAGCAACGGTACCCGCCGCCGCAGGAAGCCCTGCATGATCACTTCTCCGGCGTAGGTGCCGACGCTCGTCGAGGCGAGCCCCGAGACCAGCAGGGCGACGGCGAAGCCGAACGCGGCGGCGGTCCCGATGGTCTGACCGAGCCCGGCGTGCACCCCCTCCAGGCTGTCCGCACCCCCCGGGCCGCCACCGCGAAATCTGCTGGTTGCCGCCGGAGAGCTTGCCGACCACCGCCATGACGCTCGGCGTGCGGATGTTCATCTCCTTGCGGCTCGTCTCGGCAACCTTGATC
>NZ_JBEYSL010000859.1:0-1362 GCF_040642735.1 Micromonospora sp. NPDC047753
TCCGGAAGTCCATCTGCTCGCAGCCCTTGATGGAGGGGACCACCAGGTTGCGGCTGCCGTCCGGCTTGGCGAGGTCGATCGCGATGCCGAGGTTGACGTGTGCCGGGCGGAGCACCGCCGGCTTGCCGTTGGCCTCGGCGAAGGAGTTGTTCATCTCGGGGTGCTGGACCAGCGCGCGCACCATCGCGTAGCCGACCAGGTGGGTGAAGCTGACCTTGCCGCCCCGCCCACGGGCGAGGTGGTTGTTGATCACGATGCGGTTGTCCACCAGCAGCTTCGCCGGGACCGCGCGAACGCTGGTCGCGGTGGGCACGCTCAGCGAGGCGTCCATGTTCTGGACGATCTTCGCGGCGACGCCCCGCAACGGCGTGGTCTGCGGGCCGTCGGCGGTCGGCGCGGCGGCCTTGGCGGCCGGCTTGGCCGCAGCGGCCTTCTCCGGCGTCTTCTCCGGCGCGGCCTTCGGCGTGGCCGGGGCGGCGGGTTTGGCCGGCGCCGGCTGGGCGGCGGCCGACTTGCTCGCGGTCGCCGGCTTGGCCGGGGCGCTCGGCTGGGTGACGGTGGCGGCTGCCTCCGGCTGACCGTCCGGCTCCGGGGCGGCGGCCGGCTTGTCCGACGACTCGGCGCCGCGCGGGGTGCCCGCTCCCGGTGCCGGTCGGTAGTCGGCGAAGAAGTCGTGCCAGGCCGAATCAACGCTCGATGGGTCGGCGAGGTAACGCTGGTACATCTCCTCGACGATCCACTCATTCGGGCCGAAACCCGCCAGTGGGTTCTCCTGCGAAGTCTGCTGGGTCGACACGGCCGGTAATCGCCTCTTTCACGCGGGTTTGTGTGGCACGCGGTGGGTCCGTCGCGCCCGATTAGGAGCACGGACTGGACGTCTCCCAGGCTACGCCGTACCGATCCCGCAGGCATTTCCGCCTCGGTCCCGTGGCCGGTTTCACAGAAGATGCCAGAAGTTCAGCAACGCCTGCGCACACCGTGTCGAACTGGTAACACCAGTGGCCGGCCGCCGAGCGGCCGCCCGACCCCGGAACGGCCAGCTCGTTGCCGCCCCGGGGTCGCAGACGCCGTCAGGCGATGTCGCGCCGTCGGGTGAGCAGGATTCCGACGACTCCGCTGACCAGCGCGTAGCCGATCAGCACCAGGGCCCCGACCCACCAGGACGGGGTGAACTCCGAGGTGCCCTCCGTGATCATGACCTGGGATGCCACAGCGGGCCAGACCACCTGCCACTTGAGCACCGCCTCGCTGTCGAGGAGGTTCGACAGGAGCAGGAAGAGCAGACCCACCACCTGGGTGCCGATCAGGTAGAGCACCGCCGCCGTGATCACCGCTCCGAGCTGGTTGGTGATCAGCGTGCCG
>NZ_JBEYSL010000860.1:0-1362 GCF_040642735.1 Micromonospora sp. NPDC047753
CGATCCTCGCCCGTGAGCTGGAGCTGTGCTACACCCCAATCGCCCTGGTGACCGACCTTGACGCCGGAGTCGACGCGGCCAACGCGGTCAACCACACAGCGGTGCTACGCATCTTCGCCGCGAACGTCGAGCGACTACGCGAGGTGCTCTACCAGGCGATTCCGGCGCTGCCACCCGACCCGTTCACCTGCGCCTGCGGGCGAGGCCACGAGGGCGTCCCGCTCCCGATCACCCTGCCCTGACCCAAGACAAAGCGCTGGCTTCATCACCCGACCAACGGGGTCAGTTCGCCAGGTTGGTTGGGCGAACGTTGGTGGAGCTATCACGTCCGGTCTGTTCGTTCAGTGCCGCGGTCATCACGCCACCCTCCTCAGCGGGCACCACGCCCGGCGGGTCAGGCCCGAAACACCTTGTGATCCCCCGACCTATTGCTGGTTCCGCCGGGCGTGCGATACGCCCGGCGGAACCGCAGGTGTTTATCCGAGTGTGAAGCGGAAGAAGCGGGGGCGGTAGATGCCGGGGTCGCGGTAGTGGTCACCGTCGGGCGAGACGCGGGTGTCCATGCTGTTGACGTTGTACGACGCGATGAACGTGTCGCCGGAGCTGAACGCCGCGTGCACGTGGGCGTTGTACGAGATGACGTTCGGGTTCCAGTAGCTGCCGTATGGTCCGGGTTCGGGCATTCGGTAGACCGGGGTCTTCTGGGTGAAGGGACCGTAGGGTGAGCAGGACGTCCAGGCGTTGATCTGGCCGCTGAACGCCTGGGTGCTGTCCTGGCTGAGCAGCAGGAACTGTCCGCCCCAGGGGGTGACGCTGTATTCGTTGGCGATGCCGGTCAGCAGGTTGCGGGAGTTCTGCTCACGCATCGTCCAGCCCCACGGGGTGTGGTATTGCCAGGTGCCGGTGGCGAGGTCGCTGCCGTAGACGCGGGCGATGCGCATCTGCTTGTTGATCGGCGAGTCGTCGACGCCGTAGATGTAGGTGTAGCCGTCGCCGCTGCGGCTGGCCGGCAGGAGCGCCGAGCCCCAGGCGACGCCGCTGGCCGAGGGTAGCTGTCGGACGCTGACCGGGGTTCGTAGGTTGGACAGGGCGAAGTTCGCCACCACGTTGCGGTTGAACCGCCAGTCCCAGGCGCCGGAGCCGAAGCGCTCGTATTCCTGGTACACCACCTGGAGTTGCCCGCCGGAGAGGTGACCGTCACCGACCCAGTACCACTTACCTGGTCCGGAGGGCGGCATCAACGCTCGCGGAGCCCCGGCGGTGCCGCCCTGGTAGGTGGTCAGGGTCCCGCCGCTCTGCACCACGAATGTGTTGTTCACCAGCGGTGCGCTGACCGGGCGGGTGCCGTCGCCGTTGAGCGGT
>NZ_JBEYSL010000861.1:0-1352 GCF_040642735.1 Micromonospora sp. NPDC047753
CACTGCGCACGTTGAAGCCGAGCGAGCAACGCCCGCCCCCGCCGGCGTAGATGGCCTGGCCGCCGGAGATCCGGGTGCTCAGCACGCAGCTCGACGTTGAGTGTCACGTCCTTGGCCCGGTAGCGGTTGACCAGCGCGAAGACCTCACGCAGCAGCGGCATCCGGGCACCGGGGACGGCGACCTGGCCGGGCTTGTCCGACAGCGTCTTCGACCCGCAGTCGAGCGAACGCACCTGGGCCAGGCTGAGCGTGTTGATGTACTTCCCGACGTACGGGAACTCCGGGTCGCCCGGCGTCACCGGAGCGGTGTCGACGCACTTGGTGCCGGTGACCTTCCGGTCGTGGGTGACGACGGCCTGTCCGTCCTCGGTGATCTGCACGTCCAGTTCGAGGGTGCTCACCCCGAGCTGGAGGGCATTGCCGAAGGAGGCGAGGGTGTTCTCCACCCGCAGCCCCAGGCCGCCCCGGTGGGCCTGCACGTCGAATGTCCGGTCCGGTCGTGGCTTCGCCTGAGCGGGCACCGCGAGCCCGGTCGTCACCGTCGCGGCCACCAGCGCCGCGACGGCGGTACGGCGTACTGTGCGCACGCTGTCATCCCCTCCTGCCGGCGGGCATCTCCCACCGGTCGCGGGACAGCATGGACATCTCGGGCTGCGGGCAGGCGGCCAGCGGACGGCGTGACGGTGAACCGCCGTGGACGACCTCCCGGTCACGCCGGGTTTGGTCGGCCGATGGTCGGGCACGCAGTCAGTTCCACAGCTTCTGCGAGGTGATGGACGTGCGTGAGGACGACATGCGGCAGGACGCCGCCCGCGAGGCCGAGGATCGGATCGCCGGCGGTGTGTACGGCAAGGGCGCCCTCGACGAGGTGACGGTGCCCCGCACCGATGTGGAGAGTCAGATCCAGCGCGATGACCCGTTCGACCCGGCGAAGGAACGGATCGACCCACAGGTGCTGCGCGACGGTGGCCCCGTCGGCGGGCAGGGCGCGGTGACCACCACCGGTGGCACTGCCGGGCCGGCGAGCGTACGGCGGGTGGCCCGGCAGCCGGAGCGACATCCGGGCACTGTCGCACCGACCACCACCGGCGATGCCACCACCGGCGGCCTGAGCACCCCGATGGGCGGCGGCACCAGCGACCAGTCCACGTCGGCGACCGCACCGGCAAAGTCCATCAGAGACAAATCAAACGACTAACCCACCCACCGCCCCCCTTGGCGGCGTGATCATGAGGTTGACGTGGCTCTGGAAGATCACAGTCCACGTCAACCTCATGATCGATGGTAATACCACACGGATGAAATCAATACACCATTAACGGAAATGGGTTTGGCGGCTGGTGGTGTGAAAT
>NZ_JBEYSL010000862.1:0-1346 GCF_040642735.1 Micromonospora sp. NPDC047753
CCGACGAGATCGGCTCCGGCCTGGCGGTCTTCCACCCCAAGGGCGGCATCATCCGCCGCGAGATGGAGCACTACTCGCGGCGGCGGCACGAGGAGGCGGGGTACGAGTTCGTCAACACCCCGCACATCACCAAGGCGCAGCTGTTCCAGACCTCCGGTCACCTGCCGTACTACGCGGACACCATGTTCCCGCCCATGCAGCTGGAGGGCGCGGACTACTACCTCAAGGCGATGAACTGCCCGATGCACAACCTGATCTTCAGGTCGCGCGGGCGGTCGTACCGGGAGCTGCCGCTGCGGATGTTCGAGTTCGGCACCGTCTACCGGTACGAGAAGTCCGGTGTCGTGCACGGCCTCACCCGGGTCCGCGGCCTGACCCAGGACGACTCGCACATCTACTGCACCCGTGAGCAGATGGCCGGCGAGCTGTCCACGCTGCTCAGCTTCGTGCTCGACCTGCTGCGCGACTACGGCCTGGACGACTTCTACCTGGAGCTGTCGACCCGGGACGACTCGCCCAAGTTCATCGGGGCCGACGAGGACTGGGCCGAGGCCACCGAGGCGCTGCGGACCGCCGCCGCGACCTCCGGCCTGGACCTGGTTCCCGACCCGGGCGGCGCTGCGTTCTACGGGCCGAAGATCTCCGTGCAGGCCCGTGACGCCATCGGCCGGACCTGGCAGATGTCCACCATCCAGGTCGACTTCAACCAGCCGGAGCGGTTCGCGTTGGAGTACCAGGCCGCCGACGGTAGCCGGCAGCGGCCCGTGATGATCCACCGTGCGCTGTTCGGGTCGATCGAGCGGTTCTTCGGGGTGCTCACCGAGCACTACGCGGGCGCGTTCCCGGCCTGGCTCGCGCCGGTGCAGGTGGTGGGCATCCCGATCCGCGAGGACCACACCGACTACCTGCACGGCTTTGTCGCGGCGCTGCGTGCCGAGGGCATCCGGGCCCAGGTGGACGCGGGTGACGACCGGATGCAGAAGAAGATCCGGACGGCGCAGCAGCAGAAGATCCCGTTCATGGTGATCGCCGGTGACGACGACGTGGCCGCCGGCACGGTGTCCTTCCGCTACCGCGACGGCTCGCAGCGCAACGGGGTGCCGGTCGCCGAGGCGGTGACCCACGTGCTGGACGTGGTCAGCTCACGGACCAACATCGGCCCGTCCGCCGCGGCGGAGTAACGGGACCACGGCACGGCGCGGTCCGTCCGCACGGTGCGGTCCGCGTGGTCTGCGTGGCGCGGCCGTCCGCGTGGTCTGCGTGGCGCGGCCGTCCGCGTGGTCTGCGTGGTCCATGATGACGGGCAGCTCACGGAACTGCCGGCGGACCTCCATCACCACGGCACC
>NZ_JBEYSL010000863.1:0-1331 GCF_040642735.1 Micromonospora sp. NPDC047753
TCACCACCCGGGCCAGCACCAACACGCTGGTCACCCGCTTCTCCATTCCGGATGCGCCGGGCGGCGGTGGGATCAACTCGACCCTGAACGTCTACGTCAACGGCACCTTCCACAAGGCCATCGACCTGACGTCCCGGTACGCCTGGCTCTACGGCAGCGAGGCCAGCCCGGGCAACTCGCCGAGCGCGGGCGGACCGCGGCACATCTACGACGAAGCCAACGTCATGCTCAACTCCACCGTCCCGGCCGGCAGCAAGATCCGTCTTCAGAAGGACCCGGCCAACACCACCACGTACGCCATCGACTTCATCAACACGGAGCAGGTGGCGCCGATCGCCAACCCGGACCCGGCGCGCTACACCACGCCGACCGGCTTCACCCACCAGGACGTGCAGAACGCCCTGGACCGGGTGCGGATGGACACCACCGGCAACCTGGTCGGGGTGTACCTGCCGGCTGGTAACTACTCCACCTCGTCGAAGTTCCAGGTGTACGGCAAGGCCGTCCAGGTGACCGGCGCCGGCCCCTGGTACACCCGGTTCAACGCTCCGTCGGGCCAGGACAACACCGACATCGGCTTCCGGGCCGAGAACTCGGCGGCGAACTCCTCCTTCAAGAACTTCGCCTACTTCGGCAACTACACCTCCCGGATCGACGGTCCGGGCAAGGTGTTCGACTTCGCCAACGTGTCGAACATCGTGATCGACAACATTTGGAACGAGCACATGGTGTGCCTCTACTGGGGCGCGAACACCGACTACATGACGATCAAGAACTCCCGGATCCGGAACATGTTCGCCGACGGCATCAACATGACCAACGGGAGCACCAACAACCTGGTCAGCAACAACGACGCCCGGGCCACCGGCGACGACAGCTTCGCGCTGTTCTCGGCCATCGACGCGGGTGGCGCCGACATGAAGGACAACATCTACGAGAACCTGACCTCGACCCTGACCTGGCGGGCCGCCGGTGTCGCCGTGTACGGCGGCTACGGCAACACGTTCCGCAACATCTACATCGCGGACACCCTGGTCTACTCGGGCATCACCATCAGCTCGCTCGACTTCGGCTACCCGATGAACGGCTTCGGTGCCAACCCGCCGACCCGGTTCGAGAACATCTCGATCGTGCGGGCTGGTGGGCACTTCTGGGGTGGGCAGACCTTCCCGGCGATCTGGGTCTTCTCCGCCTCGAAGGTGTTCCAGGGCATCCGGGTCAGCGATGTCGACATCATCGATCCGACCTACAGCGGCATCATGTTCCAGACCAACTACGTCGGTGGGCAGCCGCAGAACCCGATCACCGACACGGTCTTCACGAACGTCTCG
>NZ_JBEYSL010000864.1:0-1319 GCF_040642735.1 Micromonospora sp. NPDC047753
GAACGACACGGTGGGGAACGCCGGGTCCGGCTCGGCCTGGTCGGGCACCACCCCGGGGGTCGGGAAACCAGCGCTGGCGAAGGCGGTGATGAGCACCGCCGCGCCCACCCCGTGCAGCGGGGTGTACAGGGCACCCCTCCCTTGGGAGGCGGTGCCGGCGGGCGCCGGCCGTTCGTGGGTCATCCGGTGCCGGCCAGAGCCCTGACTGTCGGCCGGTTGTGCGCGCTCAGCGCGAGACTGCGCTGCCGTCCACAGTGCCGCCCCCGGTGACCGGCGCGGTGGCGTCGCTCCGTCCGGCACCGAGCCGTGCCAGCAGTCCGGGCAGGTCGATCCCGGTGAGATCGCTGCCGAGCTGGAGGCCCTGGGCCACGTTGCCGGCCACCGACCTGGTGAGCGACGACGCGCCGTCGGTGGAGATGACGGTCATCTTGTCGATCGCCCCGATCGGCGCGCTGGCCGCCTCGACGACCTGCGGCAGCACCTTGACCAGCAGGTCGAGCACGGCCGCCTCTCCGTACGCGGCGAACGCCTCGGCCTTGCGCGCCATCGCGTCGGCCTCGGCCTCACCCTTGGCGAGGATGGCCGCGGCCTCGGCCTGGCCCTCCCGCTCCACCGCCTCGGCGATGGCGGAGCGTCGCCGCTGCTCGGCCTCACCCTCCTTGGCGCCCTCGATGGCGTTGGCCTCGGCGAGCGCGGCCCGTCGGGCCCGCTCACCCTCACCGGTGAGGCGGGCCTGCTCGGCGGAGGCCTGCGCTGCGGCGATGACCGACTGGCGCTGCGCGTCGGCGTGCAGCACCGCCGCGTTGCGGGACGCCTCGGCCTCCTGCTCCACCTTGTACCGGGCCGCGTCGGCCGGCTTGCGAACCTCGGTGTCGAGTTGGCGCTGCTTGAGTTCGGCGTTGCGCTCGGCCACCTTCTGCTGCTCGGAAAGGATCGCCTGGTCCCGCTCGGCCTGGGCGAGCGGTCCGGCCGCCGCGGACTTCGCCTTCGCCGCGTCGATCTCGGCCTGGATGCCGGCCTGCTTGAGGGCCAGGTTCCGGTTCGCCTCGGCGATGGCCTCCTCGGCGAGCAGGCGCTCCTGCTCGGCCTGCTGCCGGGCCCGCGCCTCGGCGATCGCCGCGTCCTTGAGCACCCGGGCGGCCTCGGGTCGACCCAGGTCCTGCAGGTAGGAGCCCTCGGCGAGGATGTCCTGGAGCTGGAAGGTGTCCAACACCAGACCTTGGTTGGTCATCGAGTGCTCGGCCTCCTCGGCCACGGCGCTGGCGAACGCCGCCCGGTCCCGGATGACCTCCTCGACGGTGAGCCGGCCGACGATCGAG
>NZ_JBEYSL010000865.1:0-1317 GCF_040642735.1 Micromonospora sp. NPDC047753
GCTGCACGCCCTCTACGACATCTGCGCAGCCCGGGGCGCCGAGGTGCTGGGCACCGCGGTGGTGGCCGTGCCCGCCGACGGTGGTGCCACCCCGGGTCAGCACGACGGTGGCGCCGATGGCAGCGCGGAGGGTCCCGCCGACGGCGGTGCCACCCCGGGTCAGCACGACGGTGGCGCCGATGGCGGCGCGGAGGGTCCCGCCGACGGCGGTGCCACCCCTGGCCAGCAGGACGGTGGCGCTGACGGCAGCGCCCGGTAGCGGCTCGCCATGACCTACCTCGACCCGCCGGGCGGCCACCACGGTCGCCCGGCGGTTGCGTCCGCCGGGGCCACCGCGGCGCTGGCCCGATGCGTCTCGGTCGAACCGGCCAAGTTCGCCGCCGCGCACTGGGGGCACACCCCGCTGCTGTCCCGAGCCGCCGAACTGCCCGACCCGGCCGGCTTCACCGACCTGCTCAGCCCCGCCGACGCCGACGAGTTGCTGAGCCGGCGCGGTCTGCGTACCCCGTTCCTGCGCGTCGCCAAGGACGGCCAGCTGGTCGCGGCTTCGCGCTGGACCGGCGGTGGCGGCGCGGGCGCCGAGATCGGCGACCAGGTGCTCGACGAGCGGGTCCTGGAGCAGTACGCGTCCGGGGCCACCCTGGTGTTGCAGGGGTTGCACCGGATCTGGCCGCCGCTCATCGACTTCGCCCGCGACCTGGGCCTCGCGCTCAACCAGCCGTTGCAGATCAACGCGTACCTGACACCGGCCGGCAGCCAGGGCTTCGCCACCCACTACGACACCCACGACGTGTTCGTGCTCCAGGTCGATGGCCGCAAGCACTGGCGGATCCACCCGCCGGTCCTGCCCGACCCGTTGGAGAAGCAGCCGTGGGGTGGACGCGCCGACGAGGTCGGCGCCACCGCGCAGGGTCCGGCCGCGCTGGACGTGGTGCTCGCCCCCGGTGACGCCCTCTACCTGCCCCGGGGGTGGCTGCACAGCGCGCAGGCGCAGGACGCCAGTTCGTTGCACCTGACCGTGGGCATTCGCGCGCTCACCCGCTACGCCCTGGTCGAGGAGTTGCTGGCGCTGTCCGCCGAGGACCAGCGACTGCGGGCCAGCCTGCCGTTCGGCACCGACGTCGCCGACCCGGACGCCATCGAGCCGGAGCTGACCGAGACCGTGGAGGCGCTGCGGGACTGGCTGCTGCGCGCCGACCCGAGCGCCGTCGCCGCGCGGTTGCGCCGACCTGCGCGGTCAGCAACTCACCGCGCTCGGCGCGTTCCGGGTGGCCGCGACCAGTGACCAGATCCGGCGCTACGACGAGACCTCGGTGT
>NZ_JBEYSL010000866.1:0-1315 GCF_040642735.1 Micromonospora sp. NPDC047753
ACTGGTCGAGCGGTACGTCACGTTGGCCTGCGTCTCCAACGAGGTGGGCGGGGACCTGATCGGCAATGCCCTGTGGCTCGGCGTACCCCTGCGGGAACTGCTGGACGAGGTCGAGCCGGACGACGACGCCGACCAGGTCGTCGGCCGGTCGGTCGACGGCTGGACCTGCGGCACCCCCACCGCCGCGCTGCGCGACGGACGGGACGCGCTGCTGGCCGTCGGGATGAACGGCGAGCCACTGCCGGTCGAGCACGGCTTCCCGGTCCGAGTGGTGGTGCCGGGCCTCTACGGCTACGTGTCGGCCTGCAAATGGGTGACCGAACTGGAGCTGACGCGGTTCGCCGACTTCGACGCGTACTGGGTGCCGCGCGGCTGGTCCCCCCAGGGGCCGATCAAGACCCAGTCCCGGATCGACACGCCCCGGGGACGTAACCGGCTGACTGCCGGCCCGGTGACCGTCGCCGGGGTGGCCTGGGCGCAGCACCGGGGCATCCGCCGAGTCGAGGTACGCGTCGACGACGGCCCGTGGCAGGAAGCCGCGCTGGCCCCCACCGTGTCGGTCGACACCTGGGTGCAATGGTCCTGGCGCTGGGACGCCACACCTGGCGAGCACCGACTCCAGGTCCGCGCGACCGACGCGACAGGTGAAACCCAAACCGAACGTACGCAGGACGTCGTCCCGGACGGCGCCACCGGCTGGCACACGGTCACCGTCACTGTCCGCTGATCCACGGCACGACGTCGCCCGCGCGGGTGCGCCCCCGAATCGGCGGGCTGTGTTGGCGCCGTGTGCTGTGCGGTCGGCGGGCTGTGTCTGCGGCCTGGCCTGCGGGTTGGTGGGCTGTATTGGCGGCGTGCCCTGCGCGTCGGTGGCTGTGTCTGCGGTCTGGCCTGCCGGCTCCCGAGACTGTCCATGGGTCGGCGGGCCCGCTGACTGACCGGTCATATCCGGGAGCGCATGCAGATCTTGGACACTTTCCGTCAGCACGGCCCGCCCACGGAACGGAAAGTGTCCAAGATCTGCGGGGCCAAGTCGGTTTGTCGACGCCAGTTGCTTCCGTTGGGGCCAGTTCGGCGCTCTCCGCCCTTCGGCCCCGGCCCACGGCCGGCTTCCTCAGCCGCTTGCGGCGGCTTATTCAGCGGCAGCGGCCTGCGGTCGGCGTTCCCAGGGGCTGCACCCATCGCCGGGGGCCGGTGGTGTGGGAACGGCGGTCAGCGTCAGCGGCCGCAGGGCGGTGGTCGGCGCTCGGTGGCAGCAGGAAGGCCGCTGGCCGGCACCCCGGGTTGCGGGTGCCGGCCAGCGGTCGGTGTCCTG
>NZ_JBEYSL010000867.1:0-1314 GCF_040642735.1 Micromonospora sp. NPDC047753
CGAGAAGTGGACGAACACGTCAGCACCCCCACCATCGACGGTGATGAAGCCGAAGCCCTTGTCAGCGTTGAACCACTTCACGGTTCCCTGAGCCACCGAGCCCCATCTGTAGGAACAGGGTGAAGATGAAGAAGATCGCGGTGAAGCCACCGAAGTAGACGAGCGCCAGGACCGAGCCCAGCGTGTACGACTGGAAGCTGAACAGTCGGAGGTCGAAGAGGGGTTGATGGTGGCGGGCGTAGCGTCGTTCCCAGAGCCCGAAGGCGACCAGCACCGCCAGGCCGACCGGGATGAGGGCCCACTTCCACGGGGTCCGCCACTGCTGCTCCTGCACCAGTGGCAGGAGGACCAGGACGACGCCGACGCCGAGCAGCAGGACGCCGAAGGGGTCGAGTCGATGCCAGCCGGGTTGGCCGGTGGGGCGGCCGGGCAGCAACCGCCAGCCGAGGATCACCGCGAGGACACCGACGGGCACGTTGACGAAGAAGACCCAGCGCCAGCCGTGGTCCTCGCCGCCGACGGCGATGAGCAGCCCACCGAGCAGCGGCCCGACGGCGGTGGAGATGCCGATGGTGGCGCCGAGGATCCCGAACGGGCGGGCGCGTTCGGGCCCGCGGAACAGTTGCTGGATCAGCCCGATGACCTGCGGGTTGACGATGCCGGCGGCGGCGCCCTGCAACAGTCGGGCGATGACCAGCCAGGTCGGGGAGGTGGCGAGGCCGGCGAGCGCGCTGGTGATGGTGAACAGCGCGATGCCGAAGACGAAGGCGTTACGCCGGCCACGGGCGTCGCCGAAGCGGCCGGCGGGCACCAGTGCCAGGCCGAAGGTGAGCGCGTACCCGGAGAGAATCCACTGCAGGTCGCTCGACGACGCGTGCAGCGCCCGGTCGATGGAGGGCACGGCCACGTTGACGATGCTCACGTCGAGCAGCGTCATGAAGGCGGCGACGAGTCCGACGCCGACGGCCTGCCAGCGCCGTCGGTTCTCGGCCGCTGTCACCGGCTGCGGCGTCTGCGCCGCGTTCATCGTGCCCCCCGTCGACCCTCGGTCACGCATGGTTGACCGCTACCCGGGTCTCCGGGGGGCGAACCGTGCCAGTTGGTTCGGCTGGTCACGCCATCTGGCGGGCGCAGAACCGGGGACCGAAGTCGAGGCCGGCCATCGGCGAGTCCTCGCGGTGCAGTAGGCCCTTCTCGGTGAGCAGGTGCAGAGGGCTGCCCACCTGCTCCTGGGTGAGCCCGGATTCCTCGGCGATCAGGTCCGGGTAGGGCACCTGCCCGCGTGCCTCAAGGGTGGTGACCGCCTGGTACACC
>NZ_JBEYSL010000868.1:0-1304 GCF_040642735.1 Micromonospora sp. NPDC047753
GCCGTACGCGAGTCCGGGCCCGAGGTGCAGCAGCGTCGCGGCGGGCTTACCCGCGATCCGGGCGTAACCGTCGGCCGCGCCGCTGACCACGCCCTCGAAGAGAGCGAGCACGCCGTGCAGCTCGGGAACCGCCTCCAGTGCCCCGACCAGGTGCAGTTCGGTGGTGCCGGGGTTCGTGAAGAGCACCTCGACGCCGCCGTCGACGAGCGTCCGCAGCAGTGCTTCCGCGCCGTTCACCAGTCACCCCGTCCCCGGTCAGATCAGTAGTATGTAGATACTAAACTCGCATTTCGGACTCTTGCTGTTAGGTTCGGGGAACTCGCCCGCCAGGTAGAGAGGGAGCCCGATGGAGCGCGGATGGGCCGAACGGCGCTACCTGGAGCAGCGGCGACCTGCGACCGATGATGAACCTCGCGGGCGACACCAGGCACTGCGTCGAATACCTGATGGGCAACCACACCACGGCCGAGCGGATGTTCCGGTACGACCCGACGGTCATGCTGTACGCGCCCCTGCGCACGTTGATCAGCGACCGACCCGACGGCGGAGCGCGGTTCGTCATCGAGCAACCCAGTCACGCGTTCGGCTCGTCGGGAGTGGACGCGATCCACGAGGTGGGCCGGGAACTCGACCGTGAGGTCGCCGCCCTCCTGGCGTACCTCGAGGTGCCCGTGCCGGCGGGCCTGTCCGACTAAGGCCTTTCATGAGGCCAGTTCTTGTGGAACAGGCCTTGGGGCGGCGGTCGGGGTGCCGATGGCGCTGCGGCTCGGACTTGCCCTGACCGGGGTGTATGCCCTGCTCCCACGGCGTCCGGAAAAACATGATCTAGGCGCGGCCGGCAGAACGTGATCTTATACGCACCGGCGATCCGTAACACCGCGCAAACCATCGATTAACCATCGGCGGCTTAGGTGGGGGAGCGCTCCCATGAGCGGGTCGCGATCGATGAACAGCTCCACAAGGGAGCAACCGAAAGGAGCCTCGTGGCTACAGGCACGAGCGGAAACAGGCTGCGAAGACTGGCGATACCTACGCTGGTCGTCGCCCTGATCACCGGTACCACCGGTGTCGCGGGAACGGCGTTGGCGGCACCCTCGGGGTCGCCGGGTAACGGCAGTGGCGCCGGCTACTTCACCGCCGGGTCCGACAAGTCGGTCACCCTGACCGACGGGGCCGACCGCCGACCCGGCGGCAACCGTGCGGCCACGCCGAAGGTGGCCGTCGACGAGACCGGCCCCGGCATGTACGTCGTCGAGTTGGCCGAGGCCGCCCTGAACGACGGTGATACCCCGCGCACCGTGCAG
>NZ_JBEYSL010000869.1:0-1290 GCF_040642735.1 Micromonospora sp. NPDC047753
CGGGCCAACCGGCTCGGCGCCACCGACATCTACGCCGGTGAGCACTACTCCCGCCCGGCGCTGGTGCCGGCCATGCCCCACCTGCCGGCGCGGCCGCTGCTCTTCCCGGTGGTCACCAAGGCGACGCGGCAGGCCGACGGGGTCCGGCTCACCTGGCGGCAACCCGCCGACGGCGTCGGCCCGCTCGGCACCGCCACCTCGTACGCGATCTACCGGTTCGACGGCACCACAGTGCCCGGCCGGTGCGCCACTGCCGACGCCGCGCACCTGGTCGACACCGTCCGAGCCACGCCCGGCAACGTCCAGTCCTGGGTGGACACCTCGGCCGAGCCCGGTCGGCGCTACACCTACCAGTTGACCGCGGTCGACCGGTCGGCCAACGAGAGCCCCGCCAGCCCGCCGGCATTCGTCCTGCGCTGACCATCCCTCGGAATGCCCCGGACGCCTCGTGCGTCCGGGGCATTCGTCTGTTTCGACGTATGTCACCAATAGTTGGCGATGCGCATACCACCTAGTTGATCAGCTGATCGACACTCATCGACATCCGGTAACCCGCCGGTAACTTCCGTCCCACCCGCTCACCCCCGCGGAGGTAACCCGTGCCCCGACGTCTCGCCACCCTGCTCGCCTCGGGCGCGTCAGCGCTGCTCGCCACCCTCGCCATCGCCTCACCCGCCGCCGCCGCCGTCACCCCCGCCCAGAAGCTCTCCGTGCTGTCCAGCTGGACCCAGACCAGCGCGTCCAGCTACAACTCGTGGAACAGCGCCCGGGTCAACCGGGCACCCTGGGCCGAGTACAACTTCAACTGGTCCACCGACTACTGCTCGTCCAGCCCGGACAACCCGCTCGGCTTCACCTTCAACCTGGGCTGCTACCGGCACGACTTCGGCTACCGCAACTACAAGGCGGTCGGCCAGTTCTCCGCAAACAAGTCCCGCCTCGACAACGCCTTCTACGAGGACCTGAAGCGTGTCTGCACCACGTACAACTCGGTCGTTCGGCCGGCCTGCTACAGCCTGGCCTGGACCTACTACCAGGCGGTCAGCATCTTCGGTTCGGTAGCGGCCGTCCAGCAGGCCGACATCGACCGCGCCGCCCGAATGAAGGCCCAAGCCGAAGCCAACGCCGCAACCCACTAACCCCCACCCCCACCCCCACCCGCACTCCCCGCCCCGCGCCCCACCCCACGCCCTCGCACCTCGCACCTCGCGCTCGCGCTCGCGCCCGCGCTCGCGCCAGAAGTCCGCACATGGTGGCCATCTTTCCACGCGCGCTGTCGGCCCTTGCAGC
>NZ_JBEYSL010000870.1:0-1288 GCF_040642735.1 Micromonospora sp. NPDC047753
CGTTGCCGGCCACGGTGAGGCGGTAGTTCATCACGTCCGCGCAGTTGGTCGCGGTGGTGGGTCGCTGCGCCTCGCTGGCGAGCCGGGGGTCGGCGAGGCCCCGGCGGGCCGGCCGGGTCACCCCCGCCCGGGCGAGCGGGGGGTGGCGACTGTGGCACGGCACCGCGGGCGCCGGGCACCGGCTGAACGCCGCGGCGTGGCGGCTGCCCGGCTGCGGGGCCGGATGCGGGGCCGGATGCGGGTGGCCGGTTGTCCGGGCGACGACCCGCTGGCGGCGTCTCCCCGGGCCAGGGCCCGTCGACTGGTCGACGGGCGGCGGCACCGCCCGGTTCACTCTGACGCGGAGCCGGCGGCGCCGAGGGCTCCGGCGCACTGCCGCGCGCACCGGCCGGCTCTCCCGCCGTACGCGGGGCGGGTTGTGCCGGAGGCCCGGCCGGGTCTGCCGGCGGCATACCCCCGCGGGGCCGGTTCGGCTCCGCCGGTGCGCCGTCCGGGCCCAGCTCGGAGCGTTGCTGCTTGGCCGAGCGCAGATCGTCGATCCAGCCGAACTCCTCGCCGGCGACCGGCTCCTCCGGCTCGGGCTCAGCAGCCCGGCCGCGACCCCAACGGCGGGTCTTGGCGCGGGGATCGCGCCGCTCGTCCGGGCCCTCGTCCGGGCGGTCCCCACCACGCGATCTCACTGTTGACCCTCTCCTGCGGCGTCGGTGCCGCTGTCCTGCATCGTGCCGGGGGCATCCGTGCCCGTCGTCGGACGGGCGGCCCCCGGGGATAGCGCTGGCGCGGTCTGCGCCGTTACGGACGGCTCGGATGTCGGCGTCTGCGGGCGCGCGGCCGGAGCCGGCAGACCACGCACGATCCGGCGCAGCAGCGGCAACCTGGTGGCCACCGACCGCTCCGCGCCGTGCGGGCTGGGCTGGTAGTAGTCGGTGCCCACCAGGTCGTCCGGGACGTACTGCTGGGTGACCACGCCGCGCTGGTCGTCGTGCGGGTAGCGGTAGCCGGTCCCGTGGCCCAACCCTCGGGCGCCGGCGTAGTGCGCGTCGCGCAGCCCTCGCGGCACCGGGCCACCGCGACCGGCCCGGACGTCGGCGATGGCGGCGCCGATGGCGGTGGTGGCCGAGTTCGACTTGGGCGCGGTGGCCAGGTGGATCACCGCCTGGGCGAGGTTGAGCTGCGCTTCGGGCAACCCGACGTACTCGACCGCGTGCGCGGCCGCGGTCGCCACGCTCAGCGCCCCGGGGTCGGCCATGCCCACGTCCTCGCTGGCGAAGATGACCAGGCGACGGGC
>NZ_JBEYSL010000871.1:0-1286 GCF_040642735.1 Micromonospora sp. NPDC047753
GCTCCGCGTCGCTGACCTCTCCGACCTGGCTCGGGTTGAGCTCCAGGTCGTGCGGCTCGGCGCCGGGCTTGGCCAGGTTGGTGCTTCAACATCCTGCTCCAGGTGCTCGACGACGGGCGGCTCACCGACAGTCAGGGTCGCACGGTGAACTTCAAGAACACCGTCCTGATCATGACGAGCAACCTCGGCTCCGAACTGATCACCGGCGCCCAGCGCTCGGTCGGCTTCGGCACCGGGGACGTGGGCAGTGAGCAGGAGAGCAACGAACTGCGCGAGCGCCTCATGCGCCGCCTGCAGGAGAACTTCCGCCCGGAGTTCCTCAACCGCATCGACGAGGTCATCATCTTCCGCCGGCTCGAGGCCGAGCAGCTGCGCGACATCACCGCGCTGCTGCTGGAGGAGACCCGCCGCCGGATGCACGCCCAGGACCTCCAGGTGGAGTTCACCACCGCCGGCATCGACTGGCTCGCCGAGCACGGCTACCAGCCGGAGTTCGGCGCCCGCCCGCTGCGCCGGGTGATCCAGCGGGAGGTGGACAACCACCTGTCCCGGATGCTGCTGGAGTCGGCGATCTCGCCGGGGCAGAAGGTCACTGTGGACGTCCGCGACGGGGCGCTCACCTTCGACGTGGCAGCGGGCGAGCGGGGGTACACCGCCGCCACGACCACACACCCGCGATGAGCGGGCCGGCGCGAAGGGACGAACACGAGGACCCGCACCAGCCCGCGGAGTCCGCGAAACCCCGGGATGAGGACGACCATCCCGACCCGATCCTGGCGTCGCCCACCGCGAACCCCCGCCGGACGCGGGTGCCCGCGGAGGGCCTGCATCCGAAGACCGACCAGGACGACCCGGAGACGTCCGGGCCGCCGCCGGCGAGAGGAGACCTGATGGTACGCGAAGCGCGGCTCGACCCCGAGGTGGAAGTGCTCTGGGAGGACTTCCACGCCGAGGTGAATGTCCCGTCGGAGCAACTGCGGACCTGGCTGCTGACCCGGGGTTCGGGGGAGGAGTCGTTCAGCCCGAACCCGAACCTCGACCTGCCCCAGCCCGGCCGGGAGATCCTCAAGGTGCTCAACAAACGCAAGGTGGACCTCACCCCGGAGGACATCGAGGTGATGCGGGAGGCGGTCGAGCGGATCCGCGAGCTGATGGACGCCAAACCGTCGCGCGGCAACGCCGACGACAACTGGCGGCACTCCCTGCTGGACCTGGGTCACGACCCGCTCGTCGAACGCTGAGCGAGGTTCACCCGCGACGGTGCCGTCCCGAACCCGGGACGGCAC
>NZ_JBEYSL010000872.1:0-1282 GCF_040642735.1 Micromonospora sp. NPDC047753
GGCTGCTCGATCGGCAACTCGACCGCGTCGAAGCCGAACGCGGCGATCCGCGGGATCAGCTCGGTGGATCCGGCAGGCCATCACCCGCGCCATGGCCGACCAGGCCCGCACCATCCGCATCCCCGTGCACATGGTCGAGGTCATCAACAAGCTCGGCCGCATACAGCGTGAGCTGCTCCAGGACCTGGGCCGCGAGCCCACTCCGGAGGAGCTGGCCAAGGAGATGGACATCACACCCGAGAAGGTGCTGGAGATCCAGCAGTACGCTCGGGAGCCCATCTCACTGGACCAGACCATCGGTGACGAGGGCGACAGCCAACTCGGCGACTTCATCGAGGATTCCGAGGCTGTCGTCGCCGTCGACGCCGTCTCGTTCTCGCTCCTGCAGGACCAGCTCCAGCAGGTGCTGCAGACGCTCTCCGAGCGTGAGGCGGGCGTGGTACGTCTGCGTTTCGGCCTGACCGACGGCCAGCCGCGGACGCTCGACGAGATCGGCCAGGTCTACGGGGTGACCCGGGAGCGGATCCGGCAGATCGAGTCCAAGACGATGTCCAAGCTGCGTCACCCGTCCCGGTCGCAGGTCCTCCGGGATTACCTGGACTGAGCGGGTTTCGTCAACCGAACGTGTCGTTTTGGCCACCTGGTGTGCAACACCAGATGGTGATCGTCCGGATGCACGAATGTGATCGTTGACGTGGCACCCTGGGTGCACGGCACACTGTCCCTTCCAGGTGTGACCTCGGTCCCCCGCGGGCACACAGGGAAGGCAGTGCCTAGTAAGGGTGTTGCACGATAGGTGAGCAACGACCGAAGAGATTGTTCATCGGTGACGACCAGAGGAGGAAGGCGATGACCCCGACCCTCACGCCGCCGCCCGTCACGGCGGCTCCCCCAGCCGCCGATGAACGGTGCGACCGCTGCAATGCTGCCGGGAAGCTCCGGATCACTCTGGCGGGTGGGAGCGAGCTGGTGTTCTGCGGGCACCACGCGAACAAGTACGCGGAGGATCTCGTGAAGATCACCGAGCGGTTCGCAACGGAGCCCGATTTCAGCTGGCGTGGCGCCGATCTGATGGCGAACTAAATCCGCAAACCGACATAGCTGACCGGAGGCACCCCGAGGGTGTCTCCGGTCAGCTCTTTCTGTCTGGACGCCCCCGCGCCCCGCGCCCCGCGCCCCGCGCCCCGCGCCCAAGATCCGAGCAACATCCCCGATGCTGCTGCCTCCGACGCGCCCGAACACCGGGCCGGGTGCTCGTGCTCACCGCCGCCGTCACGCTGAC
>NZ_JBEYSL010000873.1:0-1270 GCF_040642735.1 Micromonospora sp. NPDC047753
CGCAGGGAAAGCGAACCCACGGCGCAGACACCCCAGTAGGCGTTGGGGCTGCCGGTCACCAGGACCCCGAGCGGCCAGACCGCCGCCGCCACGACGCCGGGCGTCGTACTCCAGCAGGGCGCCGAGTTCGCGTTCCACGAACGTCTGCAGGCGGGGCTCGTCGCGCAGCAGGTGCAGCAGACCGGCCAGCCCGACGTGCGGGAGCCGGAAGATCGGCAGGTCACGCCGGTCCCGTCGGGCCGCCTCGGCGATCTGCCGTGCCTCGACGAGCGACCGGCGGGCCTCCCGCAGGGTGCTCACCCCGGACCCGGCGGCCACGATCACGGCACCGGGACCAGCACCCCGGGCCCCCTCGACACCCACCCGAGCGGCCTCGACACCGGGAGTCGCGCGGGACGGCTCCGCGCCGGAGGAGGAGCGGGACACGTCGACGCCGGGTCCCGGCCGGCCGGCGCCGGCGTCGAGGCGTACCTGACGAAGGGCGCTGGCGAACGCGGACAGCGCGCGGTCCTCGGCGGCCGGGTCTGGCAGGGCCAGCAGCGCGCCCACCGAGTTGTCGTCGACGGCGCTGGTCAGCGCGGTCAGCTTCGCCTCCCGCAGGGCCTGGCCGACGGCCTCGGAGAGATCACGTAGCCGGGCCTGGCCGGCCTCGGGGCCGACTTCCCCGGCGGGGTCGTCGGCGCGGTGCCGGACCATCACGCCGACCAGGTGCCGCCGGTCGAGCACCACGCCGAGCGCCTTGGCCCGCAGTCCCACCTCGTCCACCGGGCGGGAGTGGTCGAGCAGCGCGGTGAGCAGGGTGCGGTGGATCTGCCGTTCCAGGCCCTCGGCGTCGCGGCGGATCAGCCGGCCCAACGCGAGGGTGGACGCGGCCCGCTCGATCAGGATGGTGAGCCGGGTGGGCGAGCCCGCGCTCGGTTCGACGGCCTGTGCGCTGGGCACGTCGCCGCTGGCCGGCCAGCGCAGCAGCAGCCGACCCCAGTCCTGCCCCCGGGCGCCGACGGTGGTCACCAGCCAGCCGCTGTCCGGGTCGTACGCGGTCCGCCCGGCCGGGCGGATCCGCCGGGAGTGCTGCTCCCAGCCGTCCAGCAGCAGCTCGGCGCTCTCCCCCGCCGGGTCGTACCCGAGCACCTGCCGGGACAGGTTCTCCAGCACCACTGGGCAGCCGGACAGCTCGGCGGCCTGTCGGATCACCTCGGCGGCGTCGGCGCCCTCCACGGACAGGTCGTTGAACCGCTGGTGGATCTCCTCGGTGGCGCGCAGCTCGGTG
>NZ_JBEYSL010000874.1:0-1260 GCF_040642735.1 Micromonospora sp. NPDC047753
GTTCGAATTCTCGCTGTAATACTCCGATCCACTGAGGTCGATGCGACAGCAGGCCGCGATCCACCCACCACCACACCTGTCCGGACTGCGCCGTCCGCCGTCCGGGTCTGCGAGAAGGGGCACCAGATGAGCAGACTTCTCCCCCGCACGGCCCTGTGGTCGAGGCGGTTGCGCGCGGCGCTCGCCGTCCTCGCCACCGCGGTCGCCATGTGCGGCGTTGTCCTCGCCGCCACCTCGACCCCGTCGAGCGCCGCCACCTGCAACGGTTACGTCGGCCTCACCTTCGACGACGGCCCGACCGGCAGCACCAGCGCGCTGCTCAACGTGCTGCGCAACAACGGCGTACGGGCCACGATGTTCAACGTCGGGCAGAACGTCCAGAACAACAGGTCAGCCGCACAGGCACAGGTGGCCGCCGGCATGTGGGTCGCCAACCACAGCTGGAACCACGCCCACATGACCTCGATGAGCCAGTCCCAGATGCAGTCGGACCTGTCCCAGACCAGCTCGGCGATCCAGTCGGCGACCGGCAGCCGGCCGGTGCTGTTCCGGCCGCCGTACGGCGAGACCAACTCGACCCTGCAGTCGGTGGCGTCGTCGCTGGGCATGCGCCAGGTGATCTGGGACGTGGACTCGCAGGACTGGAACGGCGCCAGCGTCAGCCAGATCGTGTCCAACGCGAGTCGACTCCAGGCCGGTCAGGTCATCCTGATGCACGACGGGATCCAGAACACCCGCGACGCCATCCCCCAGATCATGGCCAACCTGACCAGCCGCAACCTGTGCCCCGGCATGATCTCGCCGTCCACCGGCCGCGCGGTCGCGCCCGACGGCACGACCCCGCCGACCACCCCGCCGCCGACCACCCCACCGCCCTCCGGCGGCACCTGCACAGCGACCGCCACGACCCCCAACGTCTGGGGCGACAGGTACAACACGTCGGTGACGGTCAGCGGCGCCAGCACGTGGACCGTGGTCGTGGCCATCACCTCGCCGCAGCGGGTCTCCACCGTGTGGAACGGCACCGCCACCTGGGACAGCAGCGGGACGGTCATGACCATGCGGTCCAACGGCAGTGGCAACACCTTCGGCTTCACCACGATGACCAACGGCAACAGCAGCGCCCGCCCACAGATCCGCTCCTGCACCTCGGGTTGACATCGCCCAGGTTGAGTCGTGCGCGGTGGCACCGCGTTCGATGAGCGCGGTGACCCGACGGCGGTGGTCCCCCCACCGGACCGTCCGGCCTGAGCGCTCGCC
>NZ_JBEYSL010000875.1:0-1245 GCF_040642735.1 Micromonospora sp. NPDC047753
CCCTGACTGCGTGGGGAAACGCTCCGGCAGACGGCGCAGCCGAGCGTTCATGTTGCGGATCAGCAGAATGGTCGCGGTGGCCAGCAGCAGGATGAGGACACGCCCTGCCGGTGCAGCCAACGGCAGATGCCGGCGGTGAGCACGCTCTTGCCGGCGTCGGACGTCGTGCCAGCCACCAGCAGCCCGCCGCTCACCTCCCACTCCCCCGCCGCACCCCGGCGGCCCTGCCCACACCGACGGCTCGCAGCCCCTGCTCACCGGCAGCGCCCGACCGCAGGGCCCCGGCCACGCCACCCCACCCGCGCCCTCCGGCCATATCCGCCGACCCTCGCCGGTCCACGGCACCGGTCAGTGCACGCCTGCTCAGCGCGCCGACCAGCCGGCCGAGCGTCACCGGGTACGCGGCGGCCAACCCGACGGCGGCCAGCCCCACCGCGCCGGAGATCCGGGCGGCCCGCTTCAGGTGCCGCGCCTCGGGGCGGGGACCGTCGCCGAGGAACGGCCGCACCTCGGAGCGCCCGAAGTAGACGTTGCGACCACCGAGGCGGACCCCGAGCGCGCCCGCCATCGCCGCCTCGCACTGACCGGCGTTGGGGCTCGGGTGGTCGTTGCGGTCCCGCCGCCACACCTGCCAGGCGCGCTGCCGGTCCCCGTGCGCGACCGGCGCGACGGCAATGGTGAGCAGCCCGGTCAGCCGGGACGGCAGGAGGTTGAGCGCGTCGTCCAGCCGAGCGGCCGGCGTGCCGAACCGCGCGTAGCGCGTCGACCGGTGCCCGACCATCGCATCAAGGGTGTTCGCCGCGCGGTAGCCCAGCAGCCCGGGCAGACCAGCGACCGCACCCCAGAGCAGCGGAGCGACCACCGCGTCGGAGGTGTTCTCCGCGACCGACTCGACTGTGGCACGGGCCAGCTCCGACTCGCCCAGCGTCGACGGGTCCCGCCCGCAGAGGTGACCGAGACGTCGCCGGGCAGCGGGCAGGTCACCGTCACGCAGCGTACGACCCATGACGGTCGCCTCGTGCCGTAGCGTGCGGCCGCCCAGCACGGTCCAGGTGCCGGCCGCCACCAGCACCGCCCGGGTCACCGGCCGGTCGCGGGTAGCCGCCGCGGCGACCGCCCCGAGCAACACCGGCCCGCCCACGGCCAGCGCGGTGAATGCCGTACCCGCCGTTCGGTCCGGGCGGTAGAGGTGGCGCTCCAGCGCGCCCGCCGCCTGCCCGAAGCCGGCCACCGGGTGCCACCGGC
>NZ_JBEYSL010000876.1:0-1242 GCF_040642735.1 Micromonospora sp. NPDC047753
TCCCCCGGGACGCCCACCCGATGGCGGTGCTCTCGTCCGCGGTGAGCGCCCTGTCCACCTTCTACCAGGACAGCCTGGACCCGTTCGACTCCGAGCACGTGGAGATCTCCACGGTCCGGTTGATGGCGAAGGTCCCCACCATCGCCTCGTACGCGTACAAGAAGTCCATCGGTCAGCCGCTGCTGTACCCGGACAACTCGCTGGGGTACGTGGACAACCTGCTGCGGATGACGTTCGGCGTGCCGGCGGAGCCGTACGAGGTCGACCCGGTGATGTCGAAGGTGCTGGACATGCTGTTCGTCCTGCACGCCGACCATGAGCAGAACTGCTCCACGTCGACCGTCCGCCTGGTCGGCTCCAGCAACGCCAACCTGTTCGCCTCGGTCTCGGCTGGCGTGAACGCGCTCTTCGGCCCCCTGCACGGTGGCGCCAACCAGGCGGTGCTGGAGATGCTCCAGCAGATCCACGCCGGTGACGGCGACGTCCGGTCCTTCGTCCGCAAGGTCAAGGACAAGCAGGACGGCGTCAAGCTGATGGGCTTCGGCCACCGGGTCTACAAGAACTACGACCCGCGGGCGGCGATCGTCAAGAAGGCCGCGCAGGACGTGCTGGGCCGGATGGCCAAGCCCGACCCGCTGCTGGACATCGCCATGGAGCTGGAGGAGATCGCCCTCGCCGACGACTTCTTCGTCTCCCGTCGGCTCTACCCGAACGTGGACTTCTACACCGGCCTGATCTACAAGGCCATGGGTTTCCCGACCAAGATGTTCACGGTGCTCTTCGCGCTCGGCCGGCTCCCCGGCTGGATCGCCCAGTGGCGCGAGATGATCAACGACCCGGAGACCAAGATCGGTCGTCCGCGGCAGGTCTACGTCGGCTCCGCCGAGCGGGACTACGTCCCCTTCAACGAGCGCTGACCCGTTCCTCGCTTCACCAGCAGGCCGTCGACCCCACCGGGTCGGCGGCCTGCCGCGTTTCCGCGCTGGGCTGCCCCGTCCCGTCCCGTCCCGGCATGATCGACTCGGGTTCCTGCAAGGCGCGGTGTCCCTCGTGCTGAGATGCCCCGATTTGCAGAAAGCCGAGTCGATCATGCGCGGTGGCGCCGGGGCAGGCCCCGACCGCCAGGCACCGGCAGCGGGCGGACCTCTGGTCACCGGGCGACCCGGTCACGGGGCGGACGTGGTCACGGGGCGACCCAGGCGCCGGGCGGACCCGGTCACGGGGCGGACGTGGTCACGGGGC
>NZ_JBEYSL010000877.1:0-1236 GCF_040642735.1 Micromonospora sp. NPDC047753
AGTCGAAGTGCACCTCCTTGACGTAGTTGCGCGCCCACTCGTAGAAGAAGTGCACCCCGTCGTAGTAGGGCGCCGGGCAGGAACGGCGCCAGGTGCGCGCGCACCGCCACCGGGCCCACCCCCGGGCCGCCGCCGCCGTGCGGGATGCAGAACGTCTTGTGCAGGTTCAGGTGCGACACGTCCGCGCCGAACTTGCCGGGCTTGGCGAACCCGACCAGGGCGTTGAGGTTCGCCCCGTCGACGTACACCTGCCCGCCCGCGTCGTGGACCTTCGCGCACAGCGACGCGATGCCCGTCTCGTACACACCGTGCGTGGACGGGTACGTCACCATGATCGCGGCGAGCGCGTCGCGGTGCTTGTCGATCTTCGCGTCCAGGTCGACGAGGTCGACGTTGCCGTCGTCGTCGCAGGCCACCACCACGACCCGCATCCCGGCCATCACCGCCGACGCCGCGTTCGTGCCGTGCGCCGACGACGGGATCAGACAGACGTCGCGGTGCGTCTCCCCCCGCGACGCGTGGTACGAGCGGATCGCCAACAGGCCGGCCAGCTCACCCTGCGAACCGGCGTTGGGCTGCACGCTGACCGCGTCGTACCCGGTCACCTCGGCCAGCCATGACTCCAGCTGACCGATCATCTCCCGGTACCCGGCGGTCTGCGCGTCCGGGGCGAACGGGTGGATGTTCGCGAACTCCGCCCAGCTGACCGGCTCCATCTCGGTGGTCGCGTTCAGCTTCATCGTGCACGACCCGAGCGGGATCATGCCCCGGTCCAGGGCGTAGTCGAAGTCCGACAACCGCCGCAGGTAGCGCAGCATCGCCGTCTCCGAGTGGTGGCTGCGGAACACCGGGTGGGTGAGGAAGTCGCTACCGCGAATCAGGTCGACGGGCAGCGCCGCGTCCGCGTCGCCGTCGAACGTGGGCACCCCGAACGCCGCCCACACCTGCGCCAGGTGCGCGTCGGTGGTGGTCTCGTCGCAGGACACCCCCACCCGGTCGGCGTCGACCAAACGCAGGTTGACACCACGCTCCGCGGCGGCGGCCACCACCTCGGCGGCCCTTCCAGGCACGGTCGCGGTGACGGTGTCGAAGAACGCGACGTCCGCGACGTCCACCCCACCGGCGCGCAACCCGGCCGCGAGCCGCGCCGCTGACCACGCTGATGCCGCCGGCCACCATCGGCTACAAGGCGTACGACGTCTACCCGGCGGGCGCCAACGGCAACGTCGACAAGGT
>NZ_JBEYSL010000878.1:0-1233 GCF_040642735.1 Micromonospora sp. NPDC047753
CGACAACGGCACCATTGTCACCATCGCCGACTCCGCCGACCCCAACCAGGCCGCCTACCAGATCAGCGTCGAACACCTCGCCGACTGGATCGCCACCCGCGGCTACGCCACCAGCTGACCCAACCCGAACCACATGACCGAAGGGCCGGACCCCACCACGGGACCCGGCCCTTCGGCATGACCTCAGTCGGTGGTGAGGACGGCCAGGATCTGCTCGCCGTACTTGGCGAGTTTGCTCTCGCCGACCCCGCTGACCTTGGACAGGTCACCCAGCGTGCTGGGCGCGTCGCTGGCGATCTGTCGCAGTGTCGCGTCGTGGAAGATGACGTACGCCGGGACGCCCTGTTCCTTGGCGGTGGTCGCCCGCCAGGCTCGCAGCCGCTCGAACAGCGACGCGGCGGCCGGGGTCAGCTCGGCCACGACGGTGGACGCGCCGCGCGGCTTCGATGAGCGGCTCGATGCCGGCTTCTCCGGCTCGCGACGCATGGTGACCGTACGGCGGCGAGCGAGGACGTCGGCGCTCGCCTCGGTCAGCGCCAGCGTGCCGTAGTCGCCCTCGACGGCGAGGAGCCCTTCGGCGAGCAGTTGTCGGACCACGCCCCGCCACTCGGCCTCGCTGAGCTCGGAGCCGATGCCGAAGACTGTCAGGGAGTCGTGACCGTACTGGCTGATCTTGTCGGTCTGCTTGCCGAGCAGGATGTCGATGCAGTGCCCGGCGCCGAAGCGCTGGTTGCGTTCGCGGTCGAGGCGGAAGACGGCGGAGAGCAACTTCTGGGCGGCGACGGTGCCGTCCCAGGTCTCCGGTGGGGTGAGGCAGGTGTCGCAGTTGCCGCACGCCGCCGTCGTCGTCTCGCCGAAGTATTCGAGCAGTTGGACCCGCCGGCAGCGCACCGTCTCGCAGAGGGCGAGCATCGCGTCCAGGTGTGCGGCCAGGTTGCGGCGGTGGGCGAGGTCCCCGTCGGACGTCTCGATCATTTTGCGTTGCTGGACCACGTCCTGAAGCCCGTACGCCAGCCAGGCGGTTGATGGCAGACCGTCACGGCCGGCGCGGCCGGTCTCCTGGTAGTAGCCCTCGACGGACTTGGGCAGGTCGAGGTGCGCGACGAACCGCACGTCGGGCTTGTCGATGCCCATGCCGAAGGCAACTGGTCGCCGCGCTGCTGCACGACACCATCGAGGACACCGAGTACACCCTCGACCAGATGCGCGCCGACTTCGGTGGCGAGGTCGCCC
>NZ_JBEYSL010000879.1:0-1221 GCF_040642735.1 Micromonospora sp. NPDC047753
GAGCCGACCGGCCGCGGTCGCCGCGACCACCGCCGCGAGGCACGCCGGCCAGGACCGACCGGCGAGGTCGGCGAGCGCCGCCGCCTGCACCAGGAGTACGACCACCAGGGCGACCACCCCGAACGGGCCGACGTCCGGCTTCTTCATGATCTTCAGGGCCGCCGCGCCCCGGCGGTAGGAGCCGAGCGCGTCAACCGTGTCGGCCAACCCGTCCAGGTGCAGCCCCCGGGTGAGCAGCGCGGCGACGGCGACGGTCACGCCGGCCGCCACCAGCGGCGGTGCGAGCGCCCCGGCCAGCAGCAGCACACCTGCCAGCAGGGCGCCGAGTAGCGCGCCGACCACCGGGGCGAGGGCCATCGCCGTGCCCGCGACGGGTCGGTCGATGCGCCCGGCCCGCACCGGCAGCGTGGTGAACGTGGTGACCGCCAGCCGGGCTCCCGCGAGCAGCCGTGGCTCAGCCGGCACGCCAGCCCGACGCCGGCTGCTCGTCCACCCCGGTGCTGGCCGGGCCCGGCCCGGCCGGCACCGGCTCGGCGAAGTCGGGCTCGGTCGAGTCGGGCTCGGTGAGATCCGGGTCCGCGTAGCTCGGGTCGGTGGACTCCGGCTCGTCGGCGGGCGGGTCGGTGTCGTCGGTGCCGCCCAGCGACGGGTGCACCGGCAGCGCGGCGGACAACGCCAGCACCGAGCGCAGCAGCGGCAGCGCGACCAGCGCGTTGGCGCCCTCGCCGAGATCCATCCGCAGGTCGAGCAGCGGGGTGAGGCCCAGCACGTCGGCGGCGAGCCGCACGGCCGGGTGCCCGCCGTGGTCGGCCAGCAGGCACCAGTGCCGGGCCTGCCCGGCCAGGTCACGGCTCACCATGGCGGCGGCCAACCCGACCGGACCGTCGAGCAGCACCGGCACCCGGCGGGCGGTGGCGCCAAGCAGCACGCCGGTGGCCACCGCCACGTCGCCGCCGCCCAGCTCGGCCAGAATGTCCTTGGCGCCACGAGACGAGCGTCGGGTGCGGTGCAGCGCGTCGCGCACCGCCGCGCAGCGGATCATCCACGCCGCGTCGTCGATCTCGCCGGAGTCGGTGATCACCCGACCCAGCACGGCGGGCGGCTCCGCGCCCGCGGTCGCCGCGAGCACCGCCGCGGCTCAAGGACAAGCGCAGGGTCAGTGGTGGAAACCTCCCGGGCGACATCTGGGAGCGGTTCATGAACGAGGCGCTCAAGGGCAAG
>NZ_JBEYSL010000880.1:0-1215 GCF_040642735.1 Micromonospora sp. NPDC047753
CGCCCCCCCTCCCGTTCTGCCCCCGTCCTCCTCGCCGCCGGGGGCCGCGGGGGGGCCGGCGCCGCCATCGCGGCGCCGACCGCGCTGTCGCTGCTGGCCACGACGTTCCCGGCCGGGCCGGCACGGAACAAGGCGCTGGGTGTCTACGGGGCGATGGGCGGCCTGGGCTCGGTGGTCGGCCTCCTGCTCGGCGGCGCCCTCACCCAGTACGTCAGCTGGCGGTGGGTCCTGTTCGTCAACGTGCCCATCGCCGTGCTCGTGCTGCTCGGCACGTCGGTGCTGCCACGAGGAGAGCGCGAGCGCGGTCGGGCGGACCTCTCCGGTGCCGCCACCGCCACCGCCGGGCTCGCCGCACTGGTGTTCGCCATCAACCACGCGGCCCTTCACGGCTGGCGTGACACCGTCACCCTGGGCTTTTTGATCGCTGCCGCGGTCCTGCTGATCGCGTTCGTCCTCGTCCAGCGCTCCGCAGCGGCGCCCATGCTGCCCGGCCGGATCCTCAGCGACCGGGCACGGACCGGCGCGTACGTGACCATGTTCCTGGTGGGCGGCGGCATGTTTGCCCTGTTCTATTTCCTCACTCTCTATATGCAGGTGGTCAAGGGCTACCCTCCGATGCGGACCGGCCTGGCCTACCTGCCGTTCACCGTCGGCATCGCGGTGGCTGCTGGCGGCGTCGGTCCCCAGTTGCTGTCCCGGCTGACGGCCCGCGCCCTGACGGTGAGCGGCCTGGTGCTGGCGGCCATCGGCATGGGCTGGTTCGGGGCGCTGAGCCCGACGTCGAACGCCCTTACCGCGCTGCTGCCAGCTCAGCTGGTCGCCGGCTTCGGACTGGGACTTACCTTCGTGGCCACCACAGTGGTCGCGATCAACGGGGTGGCCCCGCAGGACACCGGCATCGCCTCTGGCGTGGTCAACACCAGTCAACAGATCGGCGGCGCACTCGGCCTTGCGCTGCTCAGCGGCGTGGCCGCCACAGTGACCGCCGCCCAGCCCTCGGGCACCGCCCTCCCGGACGCGCTGACCAGCGGGTACGTCGACGGGCTACTGCTCGGCGGAGCGGTCTTCCTGGTGGCCGCGATCGTCGCGGCCGCGACGATGAACGCACGCGTGGTGGCATCGCACTGACACCACGCGGCAGAACGGAAGATCACACGTAAGAAAAACAGACACCAAAAAATCAAAATAGTATTACGGGTAGTGGTGTTATAGGGG
>NZ_JBEYSL010000881.1:0-1212 GCF_040642735.1 Micromonospora sp. NPDC047753
ACCGAGACCAAGGGCAACGGCAATGTCGTCACCACCGACTACTTCCTCAACGGCTCGGTGCAGAGCCAGGTCGAGAAGCCGACCCGACCAAGCTGATCGAGATCGTGGAGATCGGTAAGCAGTTGCTGATCACCCGTGGCGCGCTGACCACGTTCAGCATCTCGAACGACATCGCGAAGTACTTCGCGATCATCCCGGCCATGTTCGCCGGCCTCTACCCGAGCCTGGACGCGCTGAACATCATGCGGCTGGCCAGCCCGGAGTCGGCGATCCTGTCCGCTGTCATCTTCAACGCCCTGGTGATCATCGCGCTGATCCCGCTCGCACTGCGAGGCGTGCGATACCGGCCGGCCGCCGCGTCGAAGCTGCTCAGCCGCAACCTGCTGGTCTACGGACTGGGCGGCATCATCGTGCCGTTCATCGGGATCAAAATCATCGACCTGCTCATCCAGTTCATCCCGGGGATTTCGTGATGCGCCTACCCACCTGGATCGCCCAACACCTCGCCGCGCTGCGCGCCGTACTCGTCTTCACGGTGCTGCTCGGCCTGGTCTACCCGCTGGCCCTGGTAGCGCTCGGTCAGCTACCTGGCCTCAACCACAAGACCGACGGTTCGCTGATCTCCTCGGGCGGGACGGTTGTCGGCAGCGCGCTGATCGGCCAGTCCTTCACCGACGCGGACGGCAACCCGATCGCCCGGTACTTCCAGTCCCGCCCCTCCGCCGCCGGCGACGGCTACGACCCGAGGGCCACCTCGGCCAGCAACCTGGGCCCGGAGAGCGTTGTCGACACCATCGCCACCGAGCCGGAGGAATCCAGCGAGAGCCTGCTCACCCAGGTGTGTGGGCGCAGCAAGTCGGTCGGCGAGCTCAACGGCGTCGACGGCCGGCGCCCGTACTGCACCGACGACGGGGTGGGCGCCGTGCTCGCGGTGTTCCGCGCCGACGGTCTGACCGGCCCGGTCACCCGGGTGGTCAGCGTCAACCAGGCAGCCCCGGCCACGCCGTTCGTCAGCGAGTACCAGGGGGTGACGGTGGAGCCGGCGCAGCCTGGCGAGGACTACGTGGCCGCCGGCGGGGTGATCACCCCGATCCGGGGCGACGCGCCCGCCGACCCGGCAGCGAGTAGTAGTGCGCCACCACGTACCCCACCGCGATCGGGACGATGGAGTGGGCGATCTCGCCCGGCACCTGACGGGCATCGGTCGCTTCG
>NZ_JBEYSL010000882.1:0-1208 GCF_040642735.1 Micromonospora sp. NPDC047753
GCCGGCGTCGCCGTATCCGGACGGCGTCATCGTGCCCGTTCGGGGCCGGGAAGCATTCCGGGCCGACCGGCGTTGTCCACAACCAGTGGAACAGCCGACGACCAGGCCTCGGTGGTCGGCAAGGCGATGAGCTACCAGGTCAGCCAACGGGTCAGTCAGCAGGACGGCCGCACTGTGGTGACGGTCGCCGCCGACGACGCCTGGCTGCGCGACCCGGCCCGCAGGTACCCGGTGGTGATCGATCCGACGATCAAGGTTCAACCGACGTTGAGCCAGGCCCAGGACGTGATGATCGCGTCCGGCGGCCCCTCGGAGAACTTCGACAGCACCTGGAAGCTCTCCGCCGGCGCCTCGACGGGGGGCACGTTCCGCTCCCTGACCAAGTTCGACCTGTCCAACGTGCCGGCCAACACCGTGCTGGACTCCGCGCAGTTGCAGATGTACTTCGACCAGACCCACGGTGGTGCCGACGACGCCTCGATGGCGTTCGAGGCGCGTCGGGTGACCGCGGCGTGGAACGAGACCACCGCGACGTGGGGCACCATGAACACCAAGTTCGCCGAGGTCGGGGAGAACCGCGAGCAGGTGGACGAGGCGGACGGCACCAAGGTGTCCGCCAGTGGTGAGTGGGTCGGCGCCACCGCCACCGACCGCAGTCAGGCGAACAACGGCGCCTACCGGTACAACGCCGACGCGTCCACCGGTCAGACGTTCACCTGGGTGCCGCGGCTGACCGAGGACGGTCAGTACGAGGTTCTCGTGCACTATGTGCCGGGTTCCGACCGCGCCACCAACGCGCCCTACACCGTGTTCTACGACGGTGGCTCGGTGGTCAAGACGGTCAACCAGACCACCGGCTCCGGCAATCAGAACTGGGTGTCGATCGGCACGTACGGGTTCAAGGCGGGCACCACGCACAAGGTCGTGCTCGGCGACGTGGCCAACAAGAAGGTCGTGGCCGACGCGGTCCGGCTGGTCAAGCGGGCCGAGGTGACCAAGCCGCTGCACCAGACCAACGCCTGGCACAGCTACAGCGTCCGCTCGACGGTGCAGGGCTGGCTGGACAACCCCGCGACCAACTACGGCTTCATGGTCAAGGGCAAGGACGAGTCGAACAAGAACGGCGGCCCACGGTACGAGTCCGGCGACTTCTCCTACGGTGGCGAGGACGACCACGGCCCGAAGTTGCTGCTCACCTGGGGCAAGCC
>NZ_JBEYSL010000883.1:0-1188 GCF_040642735.1 Micromonospora sp. NPDC047753
GGCGCGGCCATACCTGAGTTGCCGAGGAATGCCTGCTTGCCGATGCGAGCCGGGGCGACACGCAGCCACCCGTGGCTCAGTTCGTACGTCGCGACCATGGTGTCGTCGGCCAGGAAGGCCCCGTCGGCGACCGTGGTCATCGCCGGCACCGCGAGCACTGTCGAGGCCTCCACCCCGCGCCCCACCTTGGCACCCAGCAGCCGCAACCACACAGGCGTGAAGAGACTGGCGTAGAGAGGGAACAACCCGACCCGAGCCATCCCCATCAGCCGCTCGGTCGTCCAGACCTGCCACGCCACCCGCCCCTGCACAGGGTGGTGCCCGGCGCGCAGGCCGATGCTGAGCGCCCGGACTGCCCCGAGTACCAGCAGCGCATAGCCCACCACGTAGGCGACGGCCGCCACCGCGACGGCCGCCAGCACCGCGCCGACAAACGGTCTGACGGTGAGCGTCCAGCCGAGCAGGGCGAGCGCCGGCAGAGCGGCCACGACCGGGACCAGCCCCAGCAACTGGGCGGTGACCCCGTACGCGAGAGGCCAGAGGCGTGCCCCCGTCCGCGATCGAGGGGGGCGCTGCCCGGGCCACCCGTCCGCATCCTTACCAGCGGCCGCGGCCGGTGAGCCGGCCCACTGCTGGTTCGCCGGTACGGCCCCCGCCACGGTCGAGCCCGCGGCGACTCGGGCGCCCTTGCCGATCCGAGCGCCCGGCATGAGGGTGCTGCGGGATCCGACCCGGGCGGCGGCACCGACGCGAACCCTGCCGATGCGGACGACATCGCCGTCCACCCAGTGGCCGGACAGATCGACCTCCGGCTCGATCGCCGCGCCTCGGCCGAGCTTCAGCAGGCCGGTCACCGGCGGCGCGGAGTGCAGATCGACGTCGGCCCCGATCTGCGCGCCGAGGGCCCTGGCGTACGTGATCATCCAGGAGGCTCCGGCGACGCTTGTGGCGCCGGTCAGTTCGGCCAGGCGTTCGGCAGCCCACAGCCGCAGATGCACGCCGCCACCGCGCGGATAGCTGCCGGGACGTACCCCACGGAGAAGCAGTCGCGCTCCCGCGGCGGCCAGGGCGATCCGACCCGGCGGGCTGAACAGCCGTGACTGAACATCACCACCGGGAACCGGCCGTGCGCCCCCAGCAACCCCGGCGTGACGGGGCCGTTCTCGCCGAGCGCCGGGTACCAGATCC
>NZ_JBEYSL010000884.1:0-1178 GCF_040642735.1 Micromonospora sp. NPDC047753
CACGGTCGCCGCCACGGAAACCGCCCTCACGACGGTCACCACCACGGAAACCACCCTCGCGGTCCCCACTGCGGAAGCCACCCTCGCGACGGTCGCCACCACGGAAACCACCCTCGCGGTCACCACCACGGAAGCCACCTTCGCGGCGGTCACCGCCACGGAAACCACCGTCACGGTCACCGCCACGGAAACCACCCTCACGCGGCGGGCCCGAGCGCGAACCGTCACGGTCACCGCCGCGGAAACCACCCTCGCGGTCACCACCGCGGAAACCACCTTCGCGGCGGTCACCGCCACGGAAACCACCGTCACGGTCACCGCCCCGGAAACCACCCTCACGCGGCGGGCCCGAGCGAGTGCGGTCACCACCCTGGTAACCGCCCTCACGACGGTCACCACCACGGAAACCACCCTCACGCGGAGCGCTGGACCGCGAGCCGTCGCGGTCGCCGCCACGGAAGCCACCCTCACGGGGAGCGCTGGACCGCGAGCCGTCGCGGTCGCCGCCACGGTAACCACCCTCACGGCGGTCGCCGCCCCGGAAACCACCGTCGCGGTCGCCGCCTCGGTAGCCGCCTTCGCGCGGAGCGCCCGAACGCGAGCCGTCGCGGTCGCCGCCCCGGAAACCACCCTCGCGGGGAGCGCCGGACCGGAAGCCGCCCTCACGCGGAGCCCCCGAGCGGGATCCATCACGGTCGCCGCCCCGGTAGCCGCCTTCGCGCGGAGCGCTGGAGCGCGAGCCGTCGCGGTCGCCGCCCCGGAAACCACCCTCGCGGCGGTCACCGCCTCGGTAGCCGCCCTCACGGGGGGTGCTGGAGCGCGAGCTGTCCCGGTCACCACCACGGGAGCCAGAGTCGCGGCCGCCGGCGTATCCGCCTCGGGCACCGCCGCTGTCGCGGTCTCCCCGGTACGGGGGCCGGCCTTGGTCGTCGCGGCGTGGGCCGCGGTCGCGTCCGCCCGCACCGTCAGTACGGTCTTCGTAACGACGGGGACGGTCTCCGCCCTGCGGTCCTGAACTCACAGGTACATCCTTCCTGATTGCGCCACCAATGGCGCTACGCAGTCGAGGGCCGACCCTGATGGCTCCATCGTGGACACCGTCGCCGACAACGCCTCCAGCGGGCTCTTCGTGCTCGGCACCACGCCGCGCCGGCTTGCCGACGTGGACCTGCGACTGT
>NZ_JBEYSL010000885.1:0-1173 GCF_040642735.1 Micromonospora sp. NPDC047753
GCCACGAGTTCGCTGTCAACGCGCCGGTGTTGTCGTACGACATGCCCAGCAGGTCGAGCCCACTCTCCGGGACGCCGTTCCACTCCTTGCAGGCCACCTCGCACGCTTTGCAGCCGATGCAGACGCTGGTGTCGGTGAAGAACCCCATCCGCGGTGGCGGGTTCTCGTAGCCGGCGTCCGGTGCGGGGTCCAGCGGCCCGTACAGGGCGTTGGCGTGGGGCATGGGTCAGACCTCCTGGTCCGGGCCGCTGTCGGCGGAGTCGGTCGTGACCTGCGGTGGATAGTGCGGGCTCAGGTCGCCGGACCGTCGCCGGTAGTCGACGACGAGAGCCATCAGCTCGGCGCCTCTCGGGCGTCGCCCGGATCGGACGTCGCAGGTGCCGACCTTGCTCTCCTGGATCAGCACGTTCGGGTCCAGGCTGATGCCGAACAGATCGTTGGCCGAGTCGCCGGTCACCAGACCCTCAAAACCGAAGTGGTACGGCAACCACACCTGGTGGATGATCCGACCATCCACCCGCAACGGGGTGAGCCGATCGGTCACCAGCACCTTCGCCTCGATCACCGCGCGGCCGCTGACCAGATGCGCCCAACCCAGATGCGTCAGCCCGACCTCGCCGGCCAGGGCCGGGGACACCTCGACGAACATCTCCGGTTGCAACTCCGCGAGGGGTGACACCGTCCGGCTCATCGCACCGGCTGTGTGGTGCTCGGTGAGCCGACTGACAGTGAACACGTACGGGAACACCTGAGCGTGCTCCTGCGGCGGACTCGGGTTCACCGAGTTCACCGGGTGTGCGTACATCTTGCGCGTCGGGTTGGCCTGCTGACCGTAGAGCGGGTTACGCACCGGCGACTCCACCGGCTCGTAGTGCGTCGGCAGCGGCCCGTCCAGGACACCGCTGGGCGCGTACAACCAGCCCTTGCCGTCGCCCTGCATGACGAACGGGTCGTCGCCCGCGATGCCCTCCGGCCCGGACGCGCCGGGCGGCGGCCGGTACGACGGTGGCTTGGTCTTCTCGAAGTCCGGCACGTCGTAGCCGGTCCACTCGCCCTTGTCCGCGTCCCACCAGACGTAGCGTTTGCGCTCGGACCACGGGTTGCCGTCCGGGTCGGCGGAGGCACGGTTGTAGAGGATGCGCCGGTTCGCCGGCCACGCCCAACCCCACTCGG
>NZ_JBEYSL010000886.1:0-1169 GCF_040642735.1 Micromonospora sp. NPDC047753
GCCAGCGCCGACTCGTCGGCCCGGGTGGCGTGCCGGTCGGCGGTCTCCTCCTGCCCGTCCAGGTCGGCGGCGAGGGCGGCACCGGCCTGACGAACCGCCTCGGCCAGTGACCGCAGGGCGACGCCCAGCTCGGGCGGAACAGGAGTGTGCAGCCGGCTGAGGGTCACGCCCGCACGGGCCAGCACGCGGACGTTGCGGACCGCGTAGTCGATCTGTCGGATCGACTCGTCCACCGAACGCAGCCGACCGATGTGCCGACGTCGACGGACGTTGAGCCGCAGCGCCTCACCGGCGGCCAGCACACCGTCGCGCAGCCCGTCCACCCGGGCGTCCATCCCCCGCGCCTGCCTCAGCGCAGCGACCGCCGCCGGCTCGTCGCGGTCGTTCAGCGCGTCGGCGATCCCGCCCAGCAGACCGGCCAGCTCGTCGAAGGTCCGCCGCACCTCGGCGACCAGCGGGGCCAGCGGACGCCGGGCGTCGACCAGCAGGCTGGCCGCGAGGGCGACCACGCCGCCGACCAGCGCGTCGACGAAGCGGAACGGCACCAACGAGCCATCCGGCGGTGCGACCACCACCAGGTAGAGCGCGGAAACGGCCGCCTGCACCAGCGTCACGCCGGTGGCGCCGAAGGCCACCGCCAGGAGGACAGTGAGCAGGATGACGGTGAACACCGTCCAGGTGCTGCCCGGGCCGAGCGCCTGCACCACCAGGTCCGCGACGAGCACCCCGGCGGCGACCCCGAGGATGACCTCGACGGCCCGGCGGATGCGCTGCCCCCGGGCCTGTCCAAGGACGATCAGCGCGGCGGCCGGCGCGAAGAAGGGCTGCGGGTGCCCGAGCAACCGGGTGGCCAGCAGCCAGGCCACTGTCGCCGCGACGGTTGCCTCCAACACCGGCCGCCAGCCGTGCCGCAGCCGGCCGCCGGCCGTCCGCAGGCCGCTGAACCGCACCATCGCCCAACCTCTCCACCCCGCTGGGCCACCCGCCGCCCCGCCCCGACGCCAAGCCGCCAGACCGCGAGACCGTCATGCCGTCATGCCGTCATGCCGTCAAGCCGTCAAGCCGTCAAGCCGTCAAGCCGTCAAGCCGTCAAGCCGTCAAGCCGTCAAGCCGTCAAGCCGTCAAGCCGTCAGCTCACCAGATCGGAAGAGAACACGAAATAACTCCAG
>NZ_JBEYSL010000887.1:0-1164 GCF_040642735.1 Micromonospora sp. NPDC047753
CCGAGGTTCATTCGGCAGGCGCGGGTGCGGGTCGGTGCCCGGACGATCTACCTCGACATGTTCGCCGAGGCGGAGCGGGTCAACATCGAGTTGGAGCATCGGGCCGTCGGTCGCCGCGACCACCAGGATCGCGCCGTCCATCTGCGCGGCACCGGTGATCATGTTCTTGATGTAGTCGGCGTGCCCAGGGCAGTCGACGTGCGCGTAGTGCCGCGACTCGGTCTGGTACTCGACGTGCGCGATCGAGATCGTGATACCGCGGGCCTTCTCCTCCGGCGCCTTGTCGATCTCGTCGAACGGCGTGTAGGGGTTCAGGTCCGGGTACTGGTCGTGCAGGACCTTGGTGATGGCCGCCGTCAGCGTCGTCTTACCGTGGTCGATGTGACCAATGGTGCCGATGTTGACGTGCGGCTTAGTCCGCTCGAACTTAGCCTTCGCCACTGGTGTCCTCCTGTGGACTTCTTGGTTCGTACGCCCGGCGCGCCGGTCGGCGCTTAGGACTCTGTCGACAGCCTTTCCGGCCCGAAGGCCGGAGAGCCTTTGTGGGTTCTGCGGCGATGAAGCCTACAGGCCCGGTCTCACGCGATCCGATCGTGGTGGCCGCGGGCGGGTGAACCCTCCCGCGACCAACCACGAATCACCTGCTCAGAGCGCTACTCGCCCGTTGCCTTGGCGATGATCTCCTTCGCGACGCTCTGCGGAACCTCGGCGTAGGAGTCGAACTGCATGCTGTAGCTAGCCCGGCCCTGGGTCTTCGACCGCAGGTCGCCGACGTAGCCGAACATCTCCGACAACGGCACCAGGGCCCGGACGATGCGGGCGCCGCTGCGCTCCTCCATCGCCTGGATGATGCCGCGGCGGGAGTTGAGGTCACCGATGACGTCACCCATGTTCTCCTCAGGAGTGGTGACTTCAACGGCCATCATCGGCTCGAGCAGTGCCGGATCGGCCTTGCGGGCCGCGTCCTTCATCACCATCGAGCCGGCGATCTTGAATGCCATTTCCGACGAGTCGACCTCGTGGTACTGGCCGTCCAGCAGGGTCAGCTTCACGCCGACCAGCGGGAAGCCCGCCAGGATGCCGTACTGCAGCGCGTCCTGCGCACCGGCGTCCACCGAGGGGATGAACTCCCGGGGGATGCGGCCGCCGCTGACGGCGTTGGCG
>NZ_JBEYSL010000888.1:0-1152 GCF_040642735.1 Micromonospora sp. NPDC047753
GATCGAGTAGGTGTATCTCAAGAGCCTGACGGTGAAGGGGTTCAAGTCCTTCGCCTCCGCCACGACGTTGAAGCTGGAGCCCGGGATCACCTGTGCCTCCCGCTCGGCGACGCTCTGCGCCCAGCCGCGACGGCGTACCTCGGCGAGGGTGCGGCCGGTGAACTTGCTGCGCGGCAGCAGCGGCATGACCGCCTCCGGCGGCTCCCAGGCGAGCAGGATCTGGGCCGCTGAGCCGGCCGTCATCGGCAGCACCGAGCCCACCGGAACGGTGTCCCGTAGACCGCTGGCGCGTTCCGCCGCCGCCACGCAGATCCGCTCGTCGGCACGGCGCAGGTAGAGCTGCGCGCTCTCACCGGTGGCGTCGCGCAGCGCGGCCAGCAGCGGCTCGGCGGCGGTCAGCAGAACGTCCGGTGCGGCGTTCGCCAGCTCGCCCAGGCGGGGGCCGGGCCGCCATCTGCCCTGGGTGTCACGCACCAGCATTCGGTGAATCTCCAGGGCCTGGGCCAGGCGATGTGCTGTGGCCCGGGGCAGCTTGGTGCGTTCGACGAGTTCGGCCAGGCTGGCGCCGTCCACGCAGGCGGCCAGGATGACCACCGCCTTGTCGAGAACGCCGACACCGCTCATACTGTGTCCCACAAGCCGAAACTTACCTCCCAGAATTTAGGATGTCCAGATGGTGGGAGTCACTCCTGAGCCGAGGACCCTGGCCGAGAAGGTCTGGGACGCGCACGTCGTACGGTCCGCCGCTGGTGAGCCGGACCTGCTCTTCATCGACCTGCACCTGCTGCACGAGGTGACCAGCCCGCAGGCCTTCGACGGGCTGCGGCTCTCCGGACGCCGGGTGCGTCGTACCGACCTGACCCTCGCGACCGAGGACCACAACACCCCGACCGGGTACGACGACCCGGCGTTCCGCCTCCGCCGTGGTGACCTGCTCACCATCGCGGACCCCACGTCGCGTACGCAGATCGAGACGTTGCGCCGCAACTGCGCCGAGTTCGGAGTGCGGCTGCACCCGCTCGGCGACGACAACCAGGGCATCGTGCACGTGATCGGCCCGCAGCTCGGCGTCACCCAGCCGGGCATGACGATCGTCTGTGGCGATTCGCACACCGCCACCCACGGCGCCTTCGGAGCGCTCGCCTTCGGCAT
>NZ_JBEYSL010000889.1:0-1148 GCF_040642735.1 Micromonospora sp. NPDC047753
CAGAGGTATGACCGACAGTCATCCCTGCGCTCACCGGCTCGTCCCCGGGCGGTGAGCCACGGTCACCAGGGCGCCGACGGCGTGCGCCGCCTCCACGAGGCCGGCGTGGTCGCGTACCGCCCCGGACGCCCCCGGATACTGCAGGTGCAGGCCGAAGAACTCCTCCGGCAACTCGTCACGCTCGACGTCAAGGACCCGTACGTCGATGCCGAGCGGCTCGGCCCGGCTGGTGATCACCGCGATGGTCTGCGGCAACGCGTCGGCGTCGACGACGTACACGCCGCTCTTGCTCTTGGAGGCCCGCCGCGCCAGGGTCATCGCCTCCGCCGCCGCGGTGCCCTCGTCGAGCATGGAGGCGTTCGCGGTGGCCAGGCCGGTCAGGTCGGTGACCATGGTCTGGAAGTTCAGCAGCGCCTCCAGCCGGCCCTGGCTGATCTCCGGCTGGTACGGCGTGTACGCCGTGTACCAGGCCGGGTCTTCGAGGACGTTGCGGCGGATCACCGCCGGGGTGTGCGTGCCGTGGTACCCGAGCCCGATCATGGAGACGGCGACGGTGTTACGTGCCGCGAGGGCCCGCAGCTCGGCGATCGTCTCGGCCTCGGTGGCCGCCTCGGGCAGGTCGAGGGTGCCGTGCCAGCGGATCACTTCGGGGATCGCGGCGTCCATCAGCTCGTCGATCGAGTCGTGCCCGACGACCTCCAGCATCCGACGCTCATCGTCGGGGCCGGGACCGATGTGACGGGTGGCGAACTGCTCTACGGTCATCAGGGGCACTCCCGGGGCGAGGTCGACGTGTCGGCCTCCCCCTCTGTCGCACCCACAGGGGCACTCCACAGCGCCTGCCCACGAGGTCCTTTTGCCTGAGAGGTTCCGGGGAGGATTTGCCCCTTCGGCGCCGCCCTGCGTGCTGTCGGGCGGTCTCTCCCACGTGGGTGTTACCGGCGTGGTCAACGCTACCAGCGTCGGTGTTTCCGGCAGATGTCCTACCCCCGGGGGCTGATGTCCCACCTTCGGGGCCGGGGCTCCCACCCGGGGCTGGGCCCGTCAGACCCCCAGCGGCGCCCCGGCGCCGACCCGCGCGGCCAGCTGCGGCAGCACCGCCCCCAGCGGCGCGTCGACGCACATGGTGGCGTGGCCGTCACCCCGGG
>NZ_JBEYSL010000890.1:0-1142 GCF_040642735.1 Micromonospora sp. NPDC047753
GCGCTGATCTTCGGCCGCTGGAACCCGACCGGCGCGCTGCTCGCCGCGCTGTTCTTCGGATTCGCCGACCAGCTCGCCACGTACCTGGGCGCGATCAGCAGCTCGATCCCCAGCCAGTTCCTGGCCATGCTGCCCTACCTGGCGACGATCCTGGCGGTCGCCGGGCTGGTCGGTCGGGTCCGGGCACCGGCCGCCGACGGCAAGCCCTACATCAAGGGCTGACCTCCGGGGCGGGCCCGTTCCCACGTGATCAAGTCATGAAAAGTAGATGCCGGGACCGTTCCTGGCCTACTTCTCATCACTTGATCACGGCGGGCGGCCGCCCCTGCCCGCTCCTGACCTGGGCAGCTTGGGCAGAATGGCGGCATGACCGACATTGACTGGGCACGGTTGCGCGCTGCCGCCATCGAGGCGATGCGGCACGCGTACGCGCCGTACTCGACGTTCCCGGTTGGCGCGGCCGCACTTGTTGACGACGGCCGGGTGGTGGTCGGCTGCAACGTGGAAAACGCCGCGTACGGGGTGACGCTGTGCGCCGAGTGCGGGGTCGTGTCCAGCCTGCACGCCACCGGTGGCGGCCGTCTCGTCGCGCTCTCCTGCGTCGACGCGACAGGCGAGCCGTTGATGCCGTGTGGCCGCTGCCGGCAGCTGCTCTGGGAGCACGGCGGGCCGGAGTGCCTGATCGAGAGCAGGACCCGGCCACTGCGGATGGCCGAGCTGCTGCCGCACGCCTTCGGCGTGGAGGACCTGGAGGCCGTCACCGGGGAGACGCCGGTGCCGGTGGTCCCGGAGCGGCTCGCCGCCTGGCGCGGGCGCGGCACCGTCTTCGTGCACCCGGACATGTCCGCCGGTCAGCAGGTCTGGACGGCGTACTGGGAGCGGTCGGCAGGCGACGACGCCGGCGCCGAGACCGGGGTGCTGGAGGAGGCGCCGAGCTGGGACGACCCGGCCGAGGCGATCACCTGGGGCCTGGCCCGGACACCGCGTGTGGTGGTGGTCGACGCCACCGGCACCATCTTCTGGGCCGGCGAGGGTGAGCCGCCGCTGGAGATCCCGGTTCGCTGGGGTTGAGCTCGGGGATTGGGCCGACCGTGCCCGGCTCCGGGCGGTCAGGCTTGATCCCTCCGCCGGGCACGGTCGGC
>NZ_JBEYSL010000891.1:0-1135 GCF_040642735.1 Micromonospora sp. NPDC047753
CCTGCCCGACGGCGGTGCCTGGCTGTACGCCGAGACCGTCCGACAGATCCACGCCCTGCAGCCCGGCTGCGGCGTCGAGCTGCTGATCCCGGACTTCAACGCCGTCCCCGAGCAGCTGGCCGAGGTCTTCAGCTCCCGTCCCGAGGTACTGGCCCACAACGTGGAGACGGTGCCGCGCATCTTCAAGCGCATCCGGCCGGCGTTCCGCTACGACCGCTCGCTGGACGTGATCCGGCAGGCCCGCGCCGACGGCCTGGTCACCAAGAGCAACCTGATCCTGGGCATGGGCGAGGAGCGGGCCGAGGTTTCGCAGGCGCTGCGCGACCTGCACGAGTCCGGCTGCGAGCTGATCACCATCACCCAGTACCTGCGCCCCTCGCCCCGGCACCACCCGGTGACCCGCTGGGTCAAGCCGGAGGAGTTCGTGGAGCTGCGCGAGGAGGCCGAGGAGATCGGCTTCGCCGGGGTGATGAGCGGGCCGCTGGTGCGTTCGTCGTACCGGGCCGGCCGGCTCTACAAGCAGGCCATCGACGCCCGCGCCGCCGCCTCGGTCGCCACCGCCAGCTGACTCCGCCGGCAGCGCCGCACGGCCGTTCGGCGTCCGGGTGTCATGATCCTGTGATGACCGTCGGCGTACGCGAGCAGCCGCGCGGCGCGGACCCGCCGCGCCCGCGACCCGGCGCGCGTTCCGGCCTGGTCGGTCGGCTCACCGGGTTGGCGGTGCTCGCCGGGGTGGGTTACCGGCTCTGGCTTCTGCTGCACGCCGCCCCGACGACGAACAGCGACGAGGCCACCATGGGGCTGGCCGCGCTGCACATCGCCCGGGGCGAGGGCTTCCCGGTCTGGTTCTACGGCCAGCAGTACATGGGCACGCTGGAGGCGTACCTGGCCGCGCCGGTGTTCGCCCTCGCCGGTGGGCCGTCGCTGCTCGGGCTGCGGTTGCCCACGCTGGCCCTGTACGCGCTGTTCCTGCTGCTGGCTTGGCGGTTGACGCTGCGGCTGACCGGGGACCGGTGGTTCGGGTTGCTGATGGTGGCGCTGCTGGCCCTCGGCTCCGACCGGATCGTCAAGAACCAGCTGATCGCCGGCGGCGGTTACCCCGAGATGGCCCCGGCTCGATGCCCGGCAGGTACGC
>NZ_JBEYSL010000892.1:0-1133 GCF_040642735.1 Micromonospora sp. NPDC047753
GCGTCGAGACCTGCGACCAGGCCCTCACCGCGATCGCCCGACCGGGGGTGGCGAGCGTCCAGATCATCCTCAACGCGGTCCGCCACAAGCCCCTGGAGCAGGTGCTGCCGGCCGCGGCGGCAGCCGGCGTCGGCATCATCGCCCGCGTGCCGCTCGCCAGTGGCCTGCTCTCCGGCCGCTACGACGAGCACACCGAGTTCCCCGCCGACGACCACCGCAACTACAACCGGCACGGTGCCGCCTTCGACGTCGGCGAGACGTTCTCCGGGGTCGACTTCGATCGAGGTCTGGCCGCCGTACGCCGGCTGGCCCCGCTCGTCGACGCGGACCGCACGATGGCGCAGTTCGCCCTGCGCTGGGTGTTGGACCAGCCGGGCGTCACAGTGGTCATCCCCGGTGCCCGCGACGCCGACCAGGCCCGACGCAACGCCGCCGCGGCGGACCTGTCCCCGCTCACCGATGAGCAGTTGGCAGCCGTCCGCGACACCTACGACGAGCTGATCCGCCCGCAGGTGCACGACCGGTGGTGACCCGCGCGCCCGGGGTGCTCGCGTCACGCCATCCGGCCGGCGATGCTGGACGGCGGCGCGCCGCCCCGGGCGGCGGAGAGGGGACGCGATGAGAGGTTGGCTTCCGCTCACCCTCGGCCTGCTGGCCGTGGTGATCGGTGCGGTGTGGACGGTCCAGGGCCTCGGCTACGTCAGTGGCAGCGTGATGACCGACGAGAAGATCTGGGCGGTGATCGGCCCGATCGTGACGGTGGCCGGGCTGGTCGTGCTCTGGCTCGGCCTGCGCTCGCGTCGACGCTGACCGCTCGCCGCAGCGGCGAGCCTGAGCAGGCGAAAGCCCCGCATCCCAACCGGATGCGGGGCTTTACCGTGACCCGTGAGCCGGGTCGTCCCACTGGCCGGCGGGGGCCGGCCGTCCTACTCAGATGGGACGGACCTGCTCAGCCTGCGGGCCCTTCTGACCCTGAGCAATCTCGAACTCCACCCGCTGGTTCTCCTCCAGCGAGCGGTAGCCGCTGGTCTGGATGGCCGAGAAGTGGACGAACACGTCAGCACCCCCACCATCGACGGTGATGAAGCCGAAGCCCTTGTCAGCGTTGAACCACTTCACGGTTCCCTGAGCCA
>NZ_JBEYSL010000893.1:0-1129 GCF_040642735.1 Micromonospora sp. NPDC047753
CAGACCGTCTTGGTGTTGCAGAACTCCCGCATGCCCAGCGCCGACAGCTCCCGCCCGTACCCGGAGTTCTTCACACCGCCGAACGGCACATCGGTGATCGGGTGCCGCGGGGTGCGCGGCTGCACGCGCTGCGGCACACCTTCGCGACCCGGTTGGCGGAGGACGGTGCGAGCGCGGCGGAGATCATGCGGTTGTTGGGGCACGCGTCGTTGGCGTCGTCGCAGACGTACATCGAGGTGACGGCCGGGCAGCAGCGTGACGCGGTCCGCGCCAACCGGACCAACCGCGCGCTGGCGGGTCTGGTGCCGCCGGGGTGAGGGTGGTCAGTGTGCGCGGTGGCCGGTGCCGTCGGCGGTGGCGGGCAGGGGGCCGAGGACGGCGTTGATGATGTGGATGCGGGCGTTGGTGGCCTGGTAGTCGGCGCAGACCGTGTCGGCGCGGTCGCCGAGGCGGTCGCCGAGGCGGGCGGTGGGCCCGGTGCGGGTGACGGTGACGGTGACTCCGTCGAGGGTGGTGGCGGTGCCGGCGGTGGTGAGGTCGGCGATCGGGTGGTTTCCGGTGATGAGGTGGGCTTTCAGCAGGGTGCGGAGCTGGTCGGTGTGGTGGGTCATGAGGTCGTCCCAGTTGTCCTCGGAGAACGTGGCGGCGAAGGCGTCGTCGGAGGGTGCCAGGAGGGTGACGCCGTCGCCGGCGGGTAGGTCGGTGAGGACGCCGCTGGTGCGCAGTGCCGCTTCGAACGTGGTGAGGGTGGGGATCCAGCGCAGCGCCGCCTCGACGGGTTGCCCGGCGAGGAAGCTCGGGTTGCCGGGGTCGGTGCCGGTGGGCAGGGCGGCGCAGAGTGGCCCGGTGGGCTGGGGTGCGGTGTTCGCGCGGGGGGCTGTGGGGCTGCCGGTGCAGGCGGCCAGCAGCAGGGTCGGCAGGAGCAGGCCGAGCGTCCGGCGGACGCGTCGAGCGCCGTGCGGTCCGCGGGATCGTCGGGGGTGTCGCGGTGCGGTGGCGGGGTGCGACACGGCGGCCTCCACGGGGTGCGGTGTTGCTGGTGGGGTGCCGGCGGCGGGGGGGGGGGGGGCCCGCCCCCGGGGGGGTTGGGGGCGAGTGGGTGGGGGGACTGGCGCGCCCGGGGTGTGCA
>NZ_JBEYSL010000894.1:0-1127 GCF_040642735.1 Micromonospora sp. NPDC047753
TCCGCGTAGGGCACCACGCCGTCGGGGCGGGTCAGCTCCGGTGGCTGGTACTGCTCGCGGCGGCGGCTCCAGGCCGGAGAGTCGCCGCCATCGGCGTCCACGGCGAGCGGGTCCACCACGTGCAGGTGCCGCTCCTCGCGCGACCGCCCGCCACCCGACCGGCCGGCGCCGCTGGCCCGCCCGGAGAGCACCCGCTCCAGCTCCGACCAGGGCATCTCCGGGTTGTGGAAGCTCATCCGGCCGCTCCGGCCGCTCCGGCCGCGTTGCTCGGCCCGGTACTGCTCGACCGAGGGATGCTGGGCGACCGGGTCGACGACGAACACGACGGCGGTCGCCCCGACGGCGGCGAGAGGTGCGATGAGCGTGATGACTCACAGGCATCTTGATGTCTGTGAGTCATCACGCTCATCAGGACATCTGCTCCCCGGCCAGCGCGGAGCCAGCCGACGCCGGGCAGGGATCGACCTGACTTAGTCATAGATCGCTTCCACCAACCACTGCCCCGACTCCACGGCCAGCAGCAGGGCAGCACCGTCGGCCAGGCTGACCTGGAACCGGGCCCGGCGGCGGGCCTCGGCCGGCGCCCACCAGCGCTCGTCCACCGGCCATGGCCCGGCCCAACCCACGATCTCCGCCGGCTGACCGGTGCCGACCACCAGTCGGGCGGGCGCGGCGCTCACCGCCAACCGCGCGCTGATCACCACCGGCTCACCGGCGGCGTCGTGCACGGTCGCGGCGAGCGGACTGGGCAGCACCACGGCGGGCGCGGGCGGCGGCAGCCGGCCCGGCCACGGCGGAGCTTCGGGCCGGGCCGGGACGCGTTCGTCGCCCCACGGCACCAGTCGCACCTGGTCGGCCGGGGCGCGCCCACCACCGAGCACCGCGGTGACCACCGCCTCCGGGCCGAGGATGCCCTGCACCCGGCTCAACGCCCGGTGCGCGCGTTCCCGCTCCTCGCCGGTCTCCCCCCAGAGGCCGGCCTGCAGACCGGCCTGGGCGATCACCCCGTCTGGAATCAGTCGCAGCCGGATGATGCCGGCCGTCGGCCGGGCCGGTCGGGCACCGGCGCGGCCGTTGCTGCCGGAGAGCCATCCGTCGAGCTGCCAGCGCACCCGGTCGGCGATGGC
>NZ_JBEYSL010000895.1:0-1117 GCF_040642735.1 Micromonospora sp. NPDC047753
CACCCCGGCCACCCTGCTCGGGCAGCCGGTGGACAGCGTCCGGGACCTGCTGCCCGAGTCGGACGTGGTGATCCTGCGGACCGCGGCGGCCCGGGTGGTGATCCGCCCGTCCGGGACCGAGCCGAAGCTCAAGGCGTACCTCGAAGTGGTGGAGCCGGTCACGGATGGTGACGTCCCGGCGGCCCGCAGCCGGGCGGCGCAGGCGGTCGTCGGGCTGCGGGCCGAGGTCGGCGTCGCTCTCGGCATCTGACGCCGCGAAGGACCCATCCACCCGGCACGTTCCCTTTGCTCTGCACCCGCGGATGCGCCACGTGCCATCGGGGAGCCGACATGCGGCGGACGCCAAGCGCCGGCCGCTCGTGGTGCATCTTCGGGTGCAGAGCCTCGTGGTGCATCTTCGGGTGCAGAGCCTCGTGGTGCATCTTCGGGTGCAGAGCCTCGTGGTGCATCTTCGGGTGCAGAGCAAAGGATGGCAGGGGCGTGCTGGCTTCGACGGTCAGGCGCGCTTGCCGAGGGCCTGGTCGACGGCCTTGGCCAGGGCGGCGACGACCAGGCCGACCGACGGGCGGACCACCGAGTCGTCGGTGCTCACCTCGCCGGAGAACCCGGCGCCGGTGGCGATCTCCGTCAGCCGGCGGCGGGCGTCGGCGGCGGCCTCGCCGCTCACCCCGAGCGCGGACTCCATCCGGAGCACCACCACCAGGGTGGCCAGCGCGGCGGTCCGCTCGTCCGGGGCTGCCGCGCCGGTCAGCGCCTCGGCCAGCCGCTGCCGGGTCTCCGCCTCGACGGAGGTGTCCACGACCGGGTAGCGGTGCACGTGGATGAAGCCCAGCTCGGTCTCGTCGACGTCCCGGACGACACCCTGCCGGCACAGGTCGGCGAGGATCCGGTCGCGCAGGCCGTGCCGCAGACGCTGCACCCAGGACGCCGGGCTGTGCGGGGTGTCGGCGGCGATCCGGCCGAGGACGTCGTCGCTGAACGGCTCGCCGGTGGGCGTCGGGTCGATCACCGTCAGGGACCCGTCGGCCGGCCACTTCGCGATGTCCCACACCGCGACCGCCGTCGACCCCAACCCGATCACGTCACCGACCGATTCGGCGAGACGCCCAGTGAAGAC
>NZ_JBEYSL010000896.1:0-1107 GCF_040642735.1 Micromonospora sp. NPDC047753
CACCGCCGCCCTCGCTGCCGGGGCGCTGCTCGGCGCGCCCCTCGGCCACGACCACGCCTACGTGAGCCTGTCCGATCTGCACACCCCGTGGGACGCAGGCGTCGATCGCCGCCGGTGTGGTGCCCCAGTCCTCGTGCAGCTTGAAACCGCCCGCACCGGCCCGCAACTGTTCCCACAGCGCTTCGCTCGAGACGGTGTTGCCTTTGCCGAGCAGCAGCACGTTGACCGGCATGGTGTCCAGGGCCTCGTGCATCCGGGCCAGGTGCCAGGCGTTCGGGGTGACGGTTGTCGCGCGCGTTCCCTCGGCCGGCCCGGTGCCGCCGCCGACCATCGTGGTGATGCCACTGGCCAGCGCTTCGGTGACGATCTGCGGGCAGATGAAGTGCACGTGGGTGTCGACCGCGCCGGCGGTGAGGATCCGTCCGTTGCCCGCGATCACCTCCGTCGACGGGCCGATGACCAGGTCGGGGTGCACACCGGGCATGGTGTCCGGGTTGCCGGCCCGGCCGAGCGCCACTATGCGTCCGTCGCGCAGCCCCACGTCGGCCTTGACAACGCCCCAGTGGTCGAGCACCACCGCGCCGGTGATGACGGTGTCCAGGGCCCCCTCGGCGCGGGTGGCACGGGACTGCCCCATCGACTCGCGGATCACCTTCCCGCCGCCGAAGACCGCCTCGTCGCCGCCCACGCAGTGGTCGGTCTCCACCTCGATCAGCAGGTTCGTGTCGGCCAGTCTGATCCGGTCACCGGTCGTCGGACCGTACAGGTCGATGTAGCGGTCCCGCCGCACGGCGCTCACCGCGGCGACCCGTCGGCAGTGACCGCGTGCGGCGAGGGGTCCAGCGGTCCCGCGCACTCTGCGCGCAGGCCCGGCACGACACGTGCGCCGCCAAGTGGTACGAGCTCGACGCTGCGGTTGATGCCCGGCTCGAACCGGACGGAGGTGCCGGCCGGGACGGCGAGCCGCTGCCCCCAGGCCGCACTGCGGTCGAACGACAGCGCCGGGTTGGCTTCGGCGAAGTGGTAGTGCGAGCCGACCTGCACCGGGCGAGTCACTGCCCAACCACCGAACACCGCCCAGCACAGGCCGATCGTCACCAGGACGGC
>NZ_JBEYSL010000897.1:0-1086 GCF_040642735.1 Micromonospora sp. NPDC047753
ACGATCGGCGTCGGCCTCGTCCGTAGCCTCGCGCGTGATCTCGGCCAGCAGGTCCATGCACTGCTCGCCGGCTCCACCGTGCACGTCGCCCAGTACGCGAACCGTGCGAAGGAGACCCCCTCCTTGAAGTCCAGCAGGTAGAACTCCAGCTCGGCGGGGGAGTAGCGGGCCGCCAACGCGCCGATCCACGCGAAGATCAGGTTGGTCTTGCCGGTGCCGGACGGCCCGCCGATCAGCGCGTGCGGTGGGTAGTCGCCGAGCGTCAGCCGCACCGGCCGACCCTGTGGGCCCTCACCGATCGGCGCGGTCAGCCCGTCGGCGGAGTCCTCCCGCCACATCAGCTCGGCCGGGGGCAGCAGGTCGGTGAAAGGAGTCGGCGGCGGGCCCGCGTTCACCCGGGCGGCGACGTCCCGGCAGGTCTCGGTGACCAGCGCCGCCGGCGGCGGTGGGTCCAGCCGGACCGGCAGCCCGGCCGAGCCGCCGATCCGCGCGCCGGACACGCCGGCCACCACCCGGGTCACCGTCGGATCCTCCGGCAACGGCACACCGTGCACCACCAGGTGTACGCCGCAGGCGGCGCCGGCCCGCACCACCCGGTCCAGTTGCCCGCGCTCGTGCCGGTTCAGCTCCTCCCCGCCGAGCAGCACCGCCACCCGCCACGGCTCGGGCCGTCGGCCGGTCGCCGCCGCCAGTTCGCGCAGCGACGCGTACTCACCGGCGAGGACCGTCTCGTTGATTCGGCGGATCTGCTCCACCAGGTCGTCGAGCAGCGGGCCCAGCCCGCCCGGGCCGACGAAGGTGAGCAGCCCCGCCGTGCCCAACGGGGCGAACCCGGCCAGGCCGCCGCCGAGCTGGTCCGGGTCGTACCCGACCAGTCGTACCACCCCGGGGTCGGCACGGCCGACGGCCCGCAGCAGCAACGCGGACACCACCGCGTCGCAGCCGGCGCGGTCGTCCCCGGAGAGGTGCACGTGCCCGGCGTCGAGCAACGTGAGCGTCGGTGATCGTGCCGAGTGGAACGCCTGGCGTACCCATCTCGGCTGCCCGGAGCTGAGCGTCCGGGTCTACGACGCCGGCGGCGAAATC
>NZ_JBEYSL010000898.1:0-1081 GCF_040642735.1 Micromonospora sp. NPDC047753
TGCGCAACGACGTGCTCACCGCGTACCCGCAGATCGACCCCGACCGGGTCCGGGTCCAACGGGGCTGACCGACTCCACAGTGCGTACGTATCCCGGCGCGTGTGCGCGCCGGGATACGTCGTTCTACTGATCCGCTGGCCGGGTGTCGGCTGAGAGGCTGGGCCGCGTCGACGACGGCACGGGGGATGCCGCCGACCACAATGGAGGAGAAATGATCGAACCGGTCTGGGGGCCCGTGCACCGGGACATCGTCGACCTGCTCGCCGATCATCCCGCGGACGTGCCGGCCGTGGTCGATCACCTGACCAAGCTTCAGGACATGCTGGTCCGGTTGCCACCGTTGGAAGCCAGTTGCCCCCTCGCTGACTTCAACAAGCTCTACCTGACCATCACCAGCAGCGTGCTGGACGGGCTGTACGACGACCGCTTCGTCGATCCGGTCTTCCTCTCCCGGCTCGACGTCGAGTTCGCCGCCCGGTACTTCGACGCGATGCGGCTGTGGACCGACTCCAGCCCCGGCACCCCGAAGGCGTGGTCGTGCCTCTTCGAGCGGATGCGGGGGCCGGATGCCCGGCCGCTGCCGTCGGCGGCGGCCGGGGTGAACGCGCACATCAACTTCGACCTGCCGTTCGCCCTGGTGACCACGTTCGATCACCTGGAGTCGGAGCCGGTCGACGGCAGCGACCAGCACCACGACTACCTCGAGATCAACAGAATCTTCGCGGACAAGATCCCCGGCCTGCGCCGGGGCTACCTGGAGCGGTGGCAGCTGCTCATCGACATGCTCAACGGCGACATCGACGACTGGTACCAGGGGGAACTGGTCGAGTACACCCGCGATGTCGCCTGGCGTAACGCGCAGAAGATCTGGCGGTGCCGGCACGATCCGGACGCCCGAGAGTGTGAGCGCACACGGCTGGACGACAACGCCGCGGCGCTCGGCCGGTTGCTGCTGTCGCCCCTCGGGGCGTTCCTGCAGTAGCCGGGACGGGGGGCCTCCGCGCTCCGCCCCGTGGGGGGCCTCGGCGATCAGCTCCATGTCCATCCGGGGCCACTTGACGTAGTGCCCCTCCATCGAGGC
>NZ_JBEYSL010000899.1:0-1062 GCF_040642735.1 Micromonospora sp. NPDC047753
AGGTCCTCGCGCTCGGCCATGTCCTCACCTTTCGGCGCCCTGGACGCGCTGACCCGGGAGCAGATGAACGCCGAACTGCACCGGATCTGGCGCGAGACCGGGACCACTGTGGTGCTGGTCACCCACTCCATCGCCGAGGCGGTCTTCCTCGGCACCCGGGTCGTGGTGATGAGTCCCCGGCCCGGCCGGATCATCCGCACCTTCCCGGTCGAGCTGCCGGCGCACCGCGACTACGCGCAGGTGATGTCGGATCCCCGCTTCGACCGGCTCGCCACCGACCTGCGTGGGTTGCTCGGCAGCGCGGCCGCCAACCACTGAGCGCGGATCGGCACGACCAGCACGACGGAAGGAACACCATGACCCGCAGGTCGATCGGCATCATCGTCAACGGCGTGACCGGAAGGATGGGCTACCGGCAGCACCTCGTCCGGTCGCTGCTGGCCATCCGCGAATCCGGTGGTGTGGCGTTGGCCGACGGCACCACCATCTGGCCGGAACCGGTCCTGGTCGGGCGCAACGAGACGAAGCTCCGGGAGCTCGCCGAGCGGCACGGGCTGACCGACTGGACCACGGACCTGACCTCGGCGCTGGCCCGCGACGACGTCGAGATCTACTTCGACGCGCAGGTCACCCAGCAACGGGAGAAGGCGATCCGGCAGGCCATCGAGGCCGGCAAGCACATCTACACGGAGAAGCCTCTCGCCGAGGACACCGCGGCGGCCCTCGACCTGGCCCGGGCGGCGGACGCGGCCGGCGTCCGCACCGGTGTCGTGCAGGACAAGCTCTTCCTGCCCGGTCTGCGCAAGCTCAAGCGCCTCATCGACGGCGGCTTCTTCGGTCGGATCCTCTCGGTGCGCGGCGAGTTCGGGTACTGGGTCTTCGAGGGCGACTGGCAGCCCGCTCAGCGGCCGTCGTGGAACTACCGGACCGAGGACGGCGGCGGCATCGTGGTCGACATGTTCCCGCACTGGCACTACGTGCTGGAGGAGCTGTTCGGCCGGGTCACCGCCGTCTCCTGCGTGACCGCCACCCACGTGCCCGAACGGGTCGACGAGGCTAATC
>NZ_JBEYSL010000900.1:0-1047 GCF_040642735.1 Micromonospora sp. NPDC047753
TGTTCGCCCCGACGATCACGGTCTTGCCGGCGAGGTCCTTGACGCCCTTGATCGTGGTGTCGTCCTTGCGGACCCCGACCGCGAGGCCGGAGGTGGAGGGTCAGCGCGACCCGATCACCCCGAAGTCACTCGTGCTCGGGCACCGAGGACGCCGACTGCGACGGCCGCGAGCAGAGCCCTGGCACGGCGGTGGTGGGGTGTGGCCGAACGTGTGTTCACGAGACTCCTTCAGCCAACCGTGCAGGGAGCGCCGTTCAGCGAGAAGCCGGTCGGCGGAGCGTCACTGACGCCCCACCGCCCCTGCACGCCGAAGGTCGCAGAGCCGTTTGGCGCGAGGACGCGGTTCCAGTCGACGTTGCGAGCGGTCACGACGGCCCCGGTCTGGCCGATCGTGGCGTTCCACCCCGAGGTGACCTGCTGGTCCCCCGGGAAGCTGAAGGTGACGATCCAGCCGTCGATCGGTGCCGTCCCGGCGTTGTGGACTGTCGCAGTCGCCACGAAACCGCCCGGCCACTCGGACTGGTTCCGGTAGGTCACCCGGCAGGTCGAGGGCGGCGGAGTGGTCGTCGCCGTGGGCAGGGTGACAGTGTTGGACGCGATCGACACGTTGCCCACCGCGTCCCGGGCCCTCACGTAGTACAGGTTGCGCAGCGGCACCGACGCAGGTAGCGGCGCCGTGTACGTGGTACCCGGCACGGTGGCGACCAGTTGCGAGGTGAACCAGCCGTCGAACCGGTAGACGTTGTAGCCGAGCACGCCGACGTTGTCCGTCGACGGCGACCAGGACAACGTGCCGGTCGAGGCGGTCACCTCGCCGACTGTCAGGTTCTGCGGCGCGCTCGGCGGGGTGGTGTCCGGGCCGGTGTCCGTCACCGGGGTGACCACTGTCAGCGCATTCGACCAGTTCGAGCGTTGCCCGAGGCTGTCCCGGGCGATCAATCGGAACGTGTACTGCTGGCCCGCCCCAAGGTAGCTGGTGATCGTGGTGCTGGTGACGGCCCCGACGCTGGCGCTGAAGACGATGTCGCCGAACTCCTGGTAGTACGT
>NZ_JBEYSL010000901.1:0-1047 GCF_040642735.1 Micromonospora sp. NPDC047753
ACCACGTCCTCCTAGCGTCCGGCTGGTACGCCGCCTGTCGTGCCACCGACTTCTCCCCCCGCGATCTTGCACTTTCTGTGGCGACATATCGCACCTAAAGCCGTGAATCTCCAACCGAAACTGCAAGATCGCGGGCGTGCAGGGCAGATCGCCGGAGTGCAGGGCAGATCGCGGGAGCGCAGGGCACGATCGCGGCGTGCAGCGGGCAGGGCGGAGACGACGGACCGGGCCGGCTGCGAACAGCCGACCCGGTCCAGAGATGTCGATCAGTAGCGGTAGTGATCCGGCTTGAACGGACCCTCCGTGGAGACGCCGAGGTAGGCGGCCTGCTCCTTGGTCAGCGTGCTCAGCTTCGCGCCGAGTGCGCCGAGGTGCAGTCGGGCCACCTTCTCGTCCAGGTGCTTGGGCAGCACGTAGACGCCGATCGGGTACTCCTCGGTCTTGGTGAAGAGCTCGATCTGGGCGATCGTCTGGTTGGCGAACGAGTTCGACATGACGAAGCTCGGGTGCCCGGTCGCGTTGCCCAGGTTCAGCAGGCGGCCCTCGGAGAGCACGATGATGGCGTGCCCGTCGGCGAAGCGCCACAGGTCGACCTGCGGCTTGATGTTGATCCGCTCGACGTCGGACCGCTTGGCCAGCCCGGCCATGTCGATCTCGTTGTCGAAGTGGCCGATGTTGCCGACGATGGCCTGGTGCTTCATCCGGGCCATGTGCTCGTTGGTGATGACGTCGAAGCAGCCGGTGGCGGTGATGAAGATGTCGGCCTGCTCGACAACGTCGTCCAGGGTGGCGACCTGGTAGCCGTCCATGGCGGCCTGCAACGCGCAGATCGGGTCCACCTCGGTCACCACGACCCGGGCGCCCTGGCCGCGCAGCGACTCGGCGCAGCCCTTGCCCACGTCGCCGTAGCCCATGACGACCGCCATCTTGCCGCCGATCAGCACATCGGTGGCGCGGTTGATGCCGTCGATGAGCGAGTGCCGGCAGCCGTACTTGTTGTCGAACTTGCTCTTGGTCACCGAGTCGTTGACTTTGTATGCCCGGAAG
>NZ_JBEYSL010000902.1:0-1043 GCF_040642735.1 Micromonospora sp. NPDC047753
GATCGGTGCCACCAACGGCAGCATGATCCGGAAGAAGACCTGGGCGTGTGAGGCGCCGTCCACGGTGGCCGACTCGTCCAGCTCGCGGGGGACCACGGGCACCGGCACGGCGATCCACCACCGACTGGTCGGCGGGCGCGGTCAGTCCAGGTCGAACTCGCCGTCCTGCGCGCCGGCCACGAAGGCGTCCCACTCGGCCTGGGTGAAGACCAGCACCGGCCCGTTCGGCTCGGCCGAGTTGCGCATCCCGATCAGATCGTCGACGAAGGCGACCTCGACGGCGCTGTCGGAGGTGTCCCCCTCGGCCCGCTGCCAGACCGCCCGAGAGAGGTCGAAGTCGCCCTTGGGGTGCTGCGCCATGGTTCTTTCCTCCAGTGCCGAGGGTCGTGTGGTGACCGGGTGCCGATCCCCATCGGGCAGGATAAGCGGATGCCGAGCCTGACCCGTGTAGAGGCGACCGCGCGTGGCGCGGCGATTACTGTCGAGTCCTATCAGGTGGACCTCGACCTGACCGCTGGCGGCGACCTGTTCCGCTCCCGCGTCGAGATCCGGTTCCGGGCCACCGCCGGCGCCGCGACCTTCGTCGAGGTCAGGCCCGTCACACTGCACGGTGTACGCCTCAACCACCGTGACCTGGACCCCGGCCTGCACACCGACAACCGGTTGCCGCTCGACGGGCTGGCCGAGGAGAACACGCTCGTCGTCGAGGCCGACATGGCGTACTCGAAGACGGGGGAGGGGATGCACCGCTTCGTCGACCCGGCCGACGGCGAGACGTACCTCTACGCCATGTCGTTCCTCGACAACGCGCAGCGCATCTTCGCCGCCTTCGACCAGCCCGACCTCAAGGCCCCGATCACCCTCTCGGTCACCGCGCCGTCGCAGTGGATCGTCGCGGGCAACGCCGAGCTGGCGGCCAACCCGGCCCCCGGGCGTTGGGAGTTCGCCCGACAGAAAAGCCTGCCTCACATGCCAGGATGGTCACGATGCGTCTACCCACGTTGCGCCGGAACCGGAACGCCGAACCGGGCAGAGTCCTCGGC
>NZ_JBEYSL010000903.1:0-1039 GCF_040642735.1 Micromonospora sp. NPDC047753
CGCCGAAGCGAGGACCGGCTAGCACTAAGTGTGACATTCTGCGCGTAACGGGTGGACGCCGCGCCTCAACCATGGCGGTGAACAGGGAGCGCGTCGTGCTCGGCGCCGGGTCGCGTGCTCGGCGCCGGTCGGTGGGGACTGTCAGAATGTGCGGATGTCTCGCCCTGCCGACGCCCTGGATGCCAGCTTTCCGGTCGCCGCCTCGATCGCCCTGGACCTGATCCGACGCCCCGAGGTGTCCGAGCAGTGGGCCAGCCCGAGCGCGTTGCCGCACCTGTCCGTGGGTGGCCTGGCGTGTCACCTCGGACGGCAGGCGGTACGCGCGGCGGAGCTGCTGCCGATGCCGACCGACCTGCCCACCCTGGGGTCCGCCGACAAGCACTACGAGCGGGCCGCGTGGGTCTCCGAGGGCTCCCCGGACAAGGACACGGTCGCCTCCGGCCCCGATGAGGCCGACGCCGAGCGTGGGCCGGCCGACCTGCACGCCCGTTCCGCCCAGGCGCTGACGGAGGTGGGGGACCTGCTCTCCCGGGGTGCCGCCCGCGAGGTCGTGCCGATCCCGTGGCAGGGCTGGTCGCTGCGGCGCGGCGACTTCCTGCTCACCCGCCAGTTGGAGATCGTGGTCCACTCCGACGACCTGGCGGTGAGCATCGGCGTACCCACGCCGGAGTTCCCGGCGGACGTCTTCGAGCCCGTGCGCGACCTGCTGGTCCGCCTGGCCGTCCGCCGCCGTGGCCAGTCCGCGCTGATCAGCGCACTCAGCCGGACCGAGCGGGCCCAGGACATCTCCGCCTTCTGACCGCCCGGCCCGTCGCCGATCACCCACCACCCAGGTTCGCCCGGTGACCGGGTCCGCCCCGTGACCACGCCGCTCGGTGACCGGGTCCGCCCGGTGCCTGGGTCGCCCCGTGACCACGTCCGCCCCGTGACCGGGTCCGCCCGGCGCCTGGGTCGCCCCGTGACCACGTCCGCCCCGTGACCGGGTCCGCCCGGCGCCTGGGTCGCCCCGTGACCACGTCCGCCCCGTGACCGGGTCGCC
>NZ_JBEYSL010000904.1:0-1030 GCF_040642735.1 Micromonospora sp. NPDC047753
TGGGCTGACGGTGACCCGGTGCTCGCGCTGGCCAACGCCAGCGCCTACCTGGAGGCCGTCGGGCACGTGGTGATCGCGTGGATGTGGCTGGAGCAGGTGCTGGTGCTGCCGCCGGAAGGCGCCGGCGACGCGTTCCACGCCGGCAAGCGGCAGGCCGCCCGCTACTTCTTCACCGTCGAGTTGCCCCGGACCGGCCCGCAGTTCGACCTGCTGGACAGCCGGGACCGGACCACGCTCGACATGCGCCCGGACTGGTTCTGACCCTCAGCGTCGTCGGCCCTGGTGCTGCACCGCCTGCCGCCCCTTGACGACGCCCCAGACGATCACGATCACCAGCGCGATCAGACCGATGATGATCAGCCAGCGGACCGCCTCGAGGATCAGGCCGAGCAGGATCAGCACGCCGGCGACCACGCCGACGACCCAGAGCAGTGCACGCATGTCGACCTCCAGTGACCGGCCGTGCCTGGTGCGGCCGGCCCCGGTTTCTCATTCCCCGTCCGGCCGACACCATGCGCGGGCGGCACACCCGACGTCGATCAGGGGCCGGTACGCGCCACGTAGACGGTGTTCGCCGACTCCCCGCCGGTCAGCGGGTTGGCGAACGGCACGACATGCGCGCGTACGCTCACGAACACCTCACTGAGCGCGGCGGTGAACTCGGCGTCCGGCGGATCGTCCGACCAGAGCGCGAAGACTCCCTCGGGGCGTAGCAGGGCGGCCAGGCGACGCAACCCGGCTGGCGGGTAGAACGCCGCGTGGCTCGGGTGCAGGACGTTGCGCGGGGAGTGGTCGACGTCGAGCAGGACCGCGTCGAACCGCCGGCCGGGCACCTCGGCGTCGAAGCCGGTGTCACCGGCCACCGCCGCGAAGAAGTCGGCCTGGACGAAGCGGGTCCGGGGGTCCTCGGCGAGCCCCGCCGCGAACGGCAGCAGCCCTCGTTGGTGCCAGTCGATCACGTCCTCGATCGCCTCCACCACGAACAGTGAGCGCACCCGGGGGTCGCCCAGCGCCGCGCAGGCGGTGTAGC
>NZ_JBEYSL010000905.1:0-1018 GCF_040642735.1 Micromonospora sp. NPDC047753
TTGGTGCCGGAGCCACCCAGCCCGATCACCACGGTGCGGGCACCGCTCTCCACCGCGGCGGCCACCAACAGACCCAGCCCGTACGAGGTGGTGGTGGCCGCCCAGCGCGACACGCTCACCGCCGAGCTGACCGTGGCCCGGCAGGCCGCGGCGACCGCCGAGGGTCACCGCACCGCCCTGACGGTACGACTCGACGCCGCCGAGACCGACCGGGATCTCGCGCAGCGGCGGGTGGCGCAGCTCGGTGACCAGGTCAGCGACCTGGCGTTGGCGCTGGCCCGCCTCGGCGCCACCAGTGCCAAGGACGCCACCTGACGATCGTGGCGCAACCTTCGGTAGGCTCAAGCGGTTAACCACCCCGGTGGCAGCGGACACGCACCGCCGTCCCGACCCGCCTGGGGATCACCTCACCGGGTGAGCGTCCCGGCCGGCTACCCTTGGTCCCGGCCCACCCGTGGACGCCTCACGCCCTCGGGCGGGAATGGCTCGACGGGGACGCACCGTTACACCCAGAAGACCAGCACCACGAACGAGGGGAAGTCGATCATGGGCGAGCGTATGCTGCGCGGAAGCCGCCTTGGCGCGGTGAGCTATGAATCCGACCGCAACACGGAGCTCGCGCCGCGTCAGACCCGCGAGTACCTCTGCGCCAAGGGCCACCAGTTCGAGGTGCCGTTCGCCGTCGACGCCGAGGTCCCGACGACCTGGGAATGCAAGTTCGACGGCAGCGTCGCCCGACTCGTCGACGGCAACGAGCCGGAGCAGAAGAAGGCCAAGCCCCCGCGTACCCACTGGGACATGCTTCTGGAGCGGCGTTCCATCGCCGAGCTGGAGGACATCCTGGAGGAACGCCTGCAGGAGGTTCGGACCCGCCGCGGCCGCGCCTGAGCCGCACGACGTACGACGACGGCGCCCCCGGGGAGAACCCCGGGGGCGCCGTCGTGTCATGTGTGTGGGGTGGTGTGAGAGATCGGTAGAGCGTCGTGGAGGGTAAGAGTGTGGGGTTGCTTGTGTAGAT
>NZ_JBEYSL010000906.1:0-1015 GCF_040642735.1 Micromonospora sp. NPDC047753
GGTACACCCTCGAACTCCTGCCGCACTACGAGATGCGCTCGCTGCTGGCCGGGCTCGTGCCGACCGACGACTGCTTCCCTGGGTGGGCACCGCCACCACGCCGCAGCGCTCCGGCAACGAGCGGCAGAACTCCACCCCGTCCCGGCCGCCGAGGGCGGTGATGTCGGCGGTGACGAAGTACGTCCCCTCCGAGTCGAGCACCTCGAAACCGGCGTCGGTCAGACCACCGACGAGCTGGTCCCGCCGCTGCTGGAGACCGTCCCGGAAGCCGGTGTAGTAGGCGTCCGGCAGGGCCAGCGCCACGGCCACCGCCGGTTGCAGCGGCGCGGCGTTGACATAGGTGAGGAACTGCTTCACCCGGAGCAGCGCCGAGACCAGCGCCGCCGGGCCGCTCGCCCAGCCGACCTTCCACCCCGTGCAGGAGAACGTCTTGCCGGCCGACGAGATGCGCAGCGTCCGCTCCCGCATCCCGGGCAGGCTGGCCAGCGGCACGTGCGGGCTCGACGCGTCGGTGAAGACCAGGTGCTCGTACACCTCGTCGGTGACCGCGTACGCGCCGAACTCCTGACACAACTCGGCGACCTGCGCCAACTCGGCCGGGGTGAAGACCTTGCCGGTCGGATTGTGCGGCGAGTTCAGCAGCACCAGCCGGGTGCGCGGGCCGAACGCCGCACGCAGCGCCGCCGGGTCGAAGGCGTACCGGCCGTCGGCCGAGGGGCGCAACGTCACCGGCCGGCGGACCGCGCCGGCCAACGCGATCGAGGCGGCGTACGAGTCGTAGTACGGCTCGAAGCACACCACCTCGTCGCCCGGTTCGCAGAGCGCGAGGATGCTCGCCGCGACCGCCTCGGTCGCGCCCGCCGTGATCACGATCTCGCTGTCCGGGTCGTACGCCAGGTCGTAGAACCGCCGCTGATGCGCCGCGACGGCCGCGCGCAGGGCGGGGATCCCCGGGCGCTGCTGGAGCAGCGCCACCGTCCACACGTCTCGCTCATGGTGGCGCCCCGTTTCGACC
>NZ_JBEYSL010000907.1:0-1009 GCF_040642735.1 Micromonospora sp. NPDC047753
GGCTACCGGCCGTGGTCGCCTCCTTCGGACCGCGACGGCGAATGCCGCACAAGAGCCGACCCGCGCGGCCAGCTGCGGCAGCACCGCCCCCAGCGGCGCGTCGACGCACATGGTGGCGTGGCCGTCACCCCGGGTCGGCCCCTGGTTGACGATCGCGACCGGGATGCCCCGTTTCGCGGCCCGAATCACGAACCGGCGCCCCGACATCACCGTCAACGACGACCCGAGCACCAGCAACGCGCGAGCCTGCTCCACGGCCGCGAAACACCGCGCCACCCGCTGCGGCGGCACCGTCTCACCGAAGAACACCACGTCCGGTTTCAGCATCCCGGTGCCGCAGATCCCGCAGTCCACCGGCCGGAACGCCTCCACCTGCTCATCGGGGAGATCAACATCACCGTCCGGGTTGACGGCGGCGACGCGGGCCACGAACTCCGGGTTGGCCTCGCGTAGCCGCCGGTGCAGCTCCTCCCGGGAGGTCAGGTTGCCGCAGTCCAGGCAGGTCACCTCGTCCAGGCGACCGTGCAACTCGATCACCGACGGGCTGCCGGCCGCACCGTGCAGACCGTCGACGTTCTGGGTGATGACCGTGTCGACCAGCCCGGCGTGCTGCAGCCCGGCCACCGCCCGGTGCCCGGCGTTGGGCGCCGCGCCCGCGATCAGCCGCCAGCCCAGGTGGCTGCGCGCCCAGTAGCGGCGCCGCGCGAGGGGATCGCGGGTGAACGCCTGGAAGGTCATCGGCGTGTGCCGCCGCGCCACCCCGCTGGGCCCCCGGTAGTCCGGAATTCCCGACTCGGTGGACAGGCCGGCGCCGCTGAGCACCACCACCCCACCACCGGCCACCAGCGAGGTCAACGCGTCGAAGCTCTCCATCACCTCTCCATGCTGCCTCAACCGGGCCGCTGACGCCGAGCCCCGCGCCGGGTGGGCGGCCCCACCCGGCTGGTGGAGATCCAGAAGGACCCGACGCGGTCGCTGTACCACATCGTCCGCTGCTTCCGGGTGCACA
>NZ_JBEYSL010000908.1:0-1003 GCF_040642735.1 Micromonospora sp. NPDC047753
ACCTGGTCCCCAAGTTCATCGCCCATGCGCGGGCGGCCCACCCGGGCGTCGAGTTCCACCTCATCCGGTTCCACCCCGGCGCGCTGTCGCGGATGATCGACCACCTGCGGGAGCGGCCGGACGTGGCGGGGGTCAGCCCGCTGTACCTCAACCCGGACGGCACCTTCCAGCAGCACTACGTCCAACAGCCCAGCTTCACCGCCACCATCGCGCTGGTGACCGCGCTGCGCCGGCTGCCCGGGTTCCGCCAGGCGCTGCACCGGTTCCAGATGCGCGGCGAGGACTTCAGCCGTCCCCGGCAGCTCGCCTCGGGCAGCTGCATGCTGCTGCGCCGCTCGGTGCTCGGACAACAGACCATCTTCGACGAGGCGTTCCCCGTCTACTGGAACGACGCGGTCCTCGCGCGGCAGCTCGACCAGGCCGGACACCAGCTGTGGATGCTCCCGGACGCCGTGGTGACGCACAGCCGGGGCGCGTCCTGCCGGCTGCTCGGGCCGACCATCCGCTTCCGACACCTGCTGGGCAGCCTGGTCGAGTATCTGCGGCTGACCCAGCCCCGGTACCGGTTGCCGGTGTTCCGGGCCGCGCTGCTCGCCGACCACTTGGTCAAGCGGCTCTTCGGTCGATCCGTACCGCTGGGCCTGAGCGACCTGCTCGCCGCGCTGCGCGGCGACGTCGGTCCGCTGCCCGACGGTGACACCCGCGACTGGGTGGTGCTGTTCAGCCGGACCCGATGGTCCGTCGACGGGCATTCGGCGGTGCTGGGGCAGTTGGCGCCCGGGCAACGGTTGCTCTTCGTCGACCCGCCGGGACGCCGGCCGCACTGGCGGTGCGAGGTGACCCCGATCGGTGCGGCGGCCTGGCACGCCGTCGCACCGACAGCGCTGCCGCTGAGTGATTCGGTGCCGCTTGTCAACTGGATCAACCGGCGGATCGCGGCCGGCGCGCTGCGTGGCTGGCTCGACCGGCATCTCCTCGCCGCTGAGCGAGGCCGCCCGCACCT